>JAGCPI010000035.1 GCA_017645255.1 bacterium | reverse complement strand
TGATAGTCTTCAAATTCTTTGCTTGGATTTTCCATACTTACCTCCTTCTAAGTAATTATAAAAAAATGACAACTTTTCTGTTGTCATTTCTCTTAAAAGTAAAAAGATTTTAGGGAAAACCTACAATTTTGCAATTCTCCCTTGCTATTTTTATTTTTTATATCCTAAATATTTATTACTGTTAATTTTATTTCCAAATTAATTGTTTTGCAATTATAGTCATTTTTGTTCAAGAACAAATTAATGCTAACAAAAAGTAGTTTTCTATGATTAAATGAATATTAGAACTATTTAAAAATAGTTAAATATTTTAATTATTGGTACTAAAAAAATAAAGTCGCGACTTGCTTAAAAACAAATCACGTCTTTATATTTATTAGACTAGAACACCAAAATTAGACAATAATTCTTTCAAAGAAAGCAATGATTATTGTTTTTTATGTCTAAACAATTAAAAACTAGATTAATGAATTAAATTGTTCAAAATCAATTAATAATATGAACACAAGCATTATGATTTAAATACTCAAAGTAAAAAAAATAACAAAATTAGTCCTTGATTCATTTAATGCTATTAAAGATAGATTTGAATGTCAATTGTTCATACTCATTATGAATCAGATTATTCATCCAAAGTTTATAAGAAAATGATCCATTAATATCATGCAATTCAATCTATGCTTCAAGTTAAAAATTCGCTCGATAATAAAGTTGTTTAATTTTGATTCAGTATTCTTAAAACTGAACTTATTTCCAGGTTGGATATTAAACATATGTCATTTGCACAATTAAGACGAGCAATCGCTGACTGCATTGATTATTACAATAATGTAAGAGTTCAAGAAAAATTAGATTGAATGAATCCAACCCAATTTTAAAATCAATTATAATAAAGACACCAAACTTGAATTTTTGTCCAAATTTCTTGTCTTAGTTTATTTTGCATTTATCATATGATTTTTATTCAATTTGTTTATATCCTAGCAGAATTTATCTTTTCTTAATTAAAAATTATTGAGTGTAATAGCCACTAAATTCTAGTATAAATTAGATATTTAATAATATGCTAATTAAGTAATAATTAACGAATGCAAAAAATATTTAATAATTTGTTGGAACTTAATTATTGAAAAGCAAAATAGTAAATAAAAAAAGGCAGTACGAAACTGCCTTTTATCTTTGGTTTTATTTATTATCAGGTTGTTTTTTTAACGTAATGTTAGGATCTTTCATGTAATTAGCTTTTAAGTTATTTAAATCGGTAAGTTTAAATGAATCTAAGTTAAAGTCATAACGATTTATTTGGTTGACAATTTCTTGTTGATCATCAACATTCTTCACTAAATAATCAGGATATTGACTTTGATATTGATTAAATTGATCAACTTCCACTAACTTAGTAGAAATTAGAACTTGTTCTTTATCATGGATTAAAACAAAGTAAGTAGTTTTGCTTGATTGCAAATAAACAATTTCTTTATTTTTTTTATCCATACTAAAAGTTAACAAATCAGTTTCTTTTATTTGCAAATGCGGATGTAAGGTTAATAAAGTTTTAACTAACAAGGTACTTAAACGGATGTTGGTAAAACTACCAGGACCATTCACAAAATATAAATATTCAATTTCAATTGGATTGCAATGATGAATTTGACAAAATGATTGTAATGATTCGACAAAAAATGAAGTTAATTCTTGGTTAGTTTCTCTTAAAAAATAACCAGTTAGTTCCATGTCTTCAAAACTAACATATAGTGCATATTTGCTATTAACATTTAATAATAATGCTTTTGTCATAATTAATTTAACTCCGTTATTTTATTTTTAATTACTTCATCCATTGGAATAGTGAAACATAATTCCTTTTTAGTGATTGGATGAGTAAAAGTTAATTTATAAGCACTTAAATATTGGCCTTCTTCATTGATTTTAATTCCATAAAGTGGATCATTATAAAGAGCATGACCAATCGCACTTAAGTGTACTCTAATTTGGTGGGTTCTTCCTGTTAATAATTCACATTCAACCAAAGAATATTTCTCATAATTAGTTAAAACTTTAACTTTTGTAATTGCTGCTTTTCCCCCATAACTTACTGCCACTTTCGTACTGTTGGGTAAATGATTTAATGGTAAATCAATCGTGAATTGATTTACATTGTTAGCAAATTTATTGCAAACAAGAGCATAGTAATACCGTTTAATTGTTTTAGTTTCAATCCCTTGTTTTAAAGCGTTAAACACATCAATATTCTTTGCAACTAATAGCAACCCACTCGTGTCTTTATCAAGCCGGTGAACTAAACCATTTCGTAAATCCTTTAAAGCACTTAATTGATAACCTTTATTTAAGTAATATTGACCTAATTGATCCACTAAAGTATTAGTTTCATTAAAACTAGTAGGATGGCATAATAAACCTTTAGGTTTATTAATCACCATTAAATCATCATCTTCATAAATGACTTGGAATTGAATTGGTAATTTTGTTTGCTTAATCTTAACTTCTTTTGCGTTAACTGTAATGACATCTTTTTTAGTTAACTTTCATCCTTGTTTAGTTGCTAATTCATCATTTACCTTTACTAAATTATCTTTAATGAGATTTAAAGCAAAAGACCTTGTTACATTTAGATATTCGCTTAAATATTCATCTAAGCGCATCTTTTGATCGCCTAAATAACAAGCTGCAAAAATTATTAGTTTTTCCATTTATTTAATTTTTGATTACTAATTTTTTTAGTTTGTTTAAACAAATAAGGGGCATAGTTAATTAATAAATTAATGAATAAGAATAATCCATAACCAATGGCCCCACTAATGACACAACAGTCATTAAAGTTAAAAATGCAATATTGGGTATGATCAGTATTAAAGTGTCAATAATCAATTACGACATTTTTAATCCCGTATTGGGGATCACTTGGATTTAAAAAATGTTGCAATTGGTAATAAGAACCATCGTAGTATTCATGCACGGTTGCCCGACAATTTGTATTCATAATTCCCCCAATTAAGACAAAAGAAATACATACCATGTATAACCAATTATTCGGACAAAAAATCAAACAGATTGATGCCACGATAATCGTAATACTTTCGACAAAAAATACCACCCAGGCTTTTTGATTAGCAAGAAAACTAAACTCAATCCCAGGATTACCAATTGGTTGAACTGAAATTAAGGAGTTAGATGCTAATACAGTATCTTGTTCACTCATGCTTAATGCTCAGTTTTGCAAATGCAACGAAATTGGAATGAGAATGCAGCAAGTAATAAGAAAGATGATAATTTTACTTAAAATGCATTTCCAATTAAATGCATCATGCATTAATAACTTAATTCACAACAAGATTCCTACATCATGCTGTTGCAAATATAAGTGGCGTTTAACAAACCAACTACAATTAAATTTTGTTACTTGCTTTCACTTGTTCATGTTTTTTACTTTTCACAAAATCTTGTTGGTTTTTGTCATCTTTTCCCACTTGGAAAATCCGTTCTTTCTTATCAATTAAACGTTTTATGTTTTCTTTATGCTTAATGATGATAAGAATGACCATGCACATTAAAATAATGCTAGTTCCTAGCACATTAAAGTAAGTAACAGTGGATAAGGCATAAATATTACTGAAGTATGGATAAGAAGCATTAATTAGTTGTAAGTAATAATAATTAAACCAAGGAATGTAGCATACCATTCCCGATGCTCCAGCAGCAATTAATGATCCTAAGGAAACAATTTTAAAACTAATAAATACCACCGCAATTGCAATGGTTGCTACTAAAAAGATAATCGGACTTACTGCTAATAAAACTCCTGCTCCCGTACTAATACCTTTGCCACCTTTAAACTTAATGTAAATGCTAAAACAATGTCCTAATACAACAAAGAAGCATGAGATATAAGCAATACTAAATAAGTGGCTAAAATATGTTGGATTATATTGCACTAACAAATGGAAAATGAGGACACTAAAAACAACAGCAAAATAACCTTTGATAAAATCCAAAAGTAAGGTCAAAATCCCTAATTTACCATTGGTTGCTCTTGTAACATTTGTTGCTCCAATACTCTTGCTACCCGTGTTCATCACGTTCACGTGGGCAGCTTTTGCTAATAAGTATCCAAACGGAATACTACCAATTAAGTATGAAGCAACAATGAAGAAGCAAATTCCTAAAAAAAATAAAAAACCTAACATTATTTTTATATACTTATTAAATATAAAAAATTATATATTTCCTAGATAAAAATCAAATAATTTATGAAAGTAGAAATTGCAATCTATACCATCATCATTATTATCCTTACTGCTCTGTATGCTTATTTTAGTGTCCTGGAAAATGCTTTGACCCTAATTGATAAGTCCTTATGATTAAGTAAATTTAGCAATAAAAAGCAAAATAAATTATGTTTATTAGGAAACTTTTTTATTGATAAATATTTAATTAGTTTAAATTCACTGCTCATTGGTGCAACCTTAAGTTCAGTTGGTGCTACAGCTTTATCAACAATTCTTTTTACGGATGTTGGATTGGTATGCGGACTAAATGATGCGGAAAGTTTTGAGGCAGGAATTTCTAGCGGCATTATTACAATCATCTTTTTGGTAATTGGAGACTCAATCCCTAAGACAATTGCCAAAAATCACCCCGTCTTGGTTTATTCATATTCCTTATATTTATTTGTCGTTTTTTACTATTTATTCTTTCCATTTAGTTGAATGCTGGTAAAGATTATTCCAAATAAGCAAGAACAAGTAAATAGTGTTTCAAGATTACAAAATTTAGCTAAAGTTATGAATGATGAAGGAATCATTGATGACGAATCACAATCATTAATCACTAATTCGATTAATTTTGCCAACATCAAAGTAAAACAAATCATTCAACAAAAAACTAACATTATTCATTTGCATGACAACATGAGTTATATGCAAGTATACGAAATGTTTACTAAATATCCTTATTCACGTATTCCGGTATTAAATAATAAAGAACAAGTAGTTGGAATTGGCTTACTTAAACTATTCTTACCTTACTTAGATCCTAATAATCTAAGTAAAAACGAAAAAAACTTCAAAGTAGTTGACATTATGGAATCTCCTTTAATTGTTAGTGATAATGCACAAGTTGATGATACGCTTAAACAAATGCAATTAAAGCATGTGCATTTGGCAATTGTGATTAGCAGCAATGAACAACAAATTTATGAAGGAATTATTAGCATTGAAGACATCATGGAAGAAATCTTTGGAGATATCCATGATGAAAATGAATCATGCTTAATTCCGTATGAAAAAATTGATAACAACATTTGACGGGTTTTAGCAAATGTTAAATTGGCTAACTTTTTACGTTCGCAATTAAATTTAAATTATGTGATTAATCCTAATGAAAGCATTTATCAATTTGTGAAATCACAAAAACTAAAGTTATTGTGGTCAAATCAATGACATCAATATTATTGGGCAGACAAGAATTTTATTATTTCTTGGGAAAAGTCAATTTTAGACCAAAATACTTATTTTATTGTCAAAAAGAAAAACCAACCAACTACTAATCCAATTAAAACCTCTTTAACTAAATTATTGTTTAGTGCAAAAAATAAGGAAAATAAAAAGGATCAACTAATTGATCCTAATTTATTTAATGAAAAGTAATAATTAACTTTTATAAGTTATATTCAATATATTTAATTCAATCTTCACATTCTTTTAAATAAATCACTTTGGGGTCTTCTTCAAGGTGATTTTTTTCTTGCTTTAAAGTATAGTTAAAAACCTTTGGATTTGATTTAGTCAACTTAACATTAAACATGGAACTTTGGTTATTATCATCAACATTAATGATGTTAGCAATTCGACCAGCATAATATTCATCCATAAATGCTTCAACTAAATCAGTTTTATTGCATTTAAAATTTGAATAATAAGAAATGGTTCAATGTGGATTAATTACATAATTACCATCTTCAATTCCTGGCGTAGTAAAGTATTGCTTATCATCAAACACGACGTTGTAATGATCAATGTTATTATGCACTGCCCGTAAGAACATTTTGTTTTGGGCATGTGATCTAATTTTGCTTCAAATAATATGTTCTTGGTAAAAACCAAAGTGATATAACGAGGTACCATTATCACAGCATACATAAAATCCTTCGTGATATTTTAACAAAAAATAAAGCATGTAGTCAAACGTATCAAAAAAAGCCCGTTGCGTGTTAAACACCACGACACTTTTTTCTTGTACTACTTTTAGCAAGTCAATGTATTCATCAAGTTTTGCTTTATTTTTCGTTAAATTTAAATAAGTACCATCAAGATCAATTTGAATTAAGTTTAAATCATGCGAACTTTTATTTTCTTTTTCAGGAATTTTATATGGAGCAGGTTTATTTAAAGTTTTATAGTTAACAATTGGTAGTAAGGTATTTTCCATTGCATCCACAAACGTGGTAGTTTGTAAGATGTTCCCATTTTCATCATAAATGTTAACTAACGCTTGTTGGTCAGCGTAAATCGTTTCAGCTAATGCTCGATTATCTTGCAACATTAGTAATAAATTATCATTTCATAATCCAGAATTTGGGTGATTAAAATCAATTAATTTTGGAAAAAATTCATGGGCTTTTAAAAACCCAAAGAAGTGCTTATTAGCTTCACAATTATCATATCAGTAGTTAGCGGAATATAACCGATAGTTAAGGGTTAAAAATTGAAACGTATTAACGTATTCACTATTGGTAATATATAAGGAAAAATATTCTCAAATTACTTTACTCATAGTTTTATTATTTATTATCTATTCCTTATATTTTATTTAATTAATAAAAAATCAAAGATAAAGATTTACACCCCGATTTGATTTTTCTTCATTTTTAAATAAAATAATATGATTAGTTAAGGTGAAGCAATGCAAAGCAAAATTTTTAGTGCTAAATTGGGCAAAGATTTCTACCAAGTAGGAAATCGGCTGGTGCTTAGTAAGGAATATTTAGCAAAAGTTAAACCAAAAAAAATTACAGGAACTACATTAGGTGAACTGTTTGATCGCAATGGAACAAATCAAGTTAAATTATGAATGAAAATGTTTGGCATTTATAAAGAACCATTTGATCCAATTTATTCGCAAGTTGGGCAATGTATTGAACCAAAATTACGTGATTATTACAGTAGTTTAACCAATACTAAATATCAATCATATGAACCAAGTAAGATTAAGTGAGATGTCTTTAAAGATTTACCAATTTTTGGGGGAATTCCTGACGGAGAACCATTAGATGCAAATGGGGAAATTGATGAACAAAATAAACGGATGATTGAAATAAAAACTGCTAGTATTGATAGCTTTCAATTTAATGAAAGCAATGGTTTTTATTACATGCAAAAAGATGAAAATGGCAAACCAATCATTAAAATGGTTAACGGAAAAATCCCCGAATGATTCCAAAATGATATCATTAAAATCCCCGAAAACTATTTATTTCAATTAAATTTATATTTATATTTACGCAATGCTACTAAAGGAAGTTTTGTGGTGGGGTTTGTTCCAACTGATTTATATGTTAAACCCCAAGACTTTGATGTTTCAGTTAACAAAGTTTGCATTGTGAATTGTGAACAAAATCGGGATTTATTTGCTAAATACATTGAATATGCTAAAAAATGATATGACACTTACATTGTAAGTGGTGTGAGCCCTGCATTGAGCCAAAATGACATCAATTGATTACAAAAAGCGTACGATAACTATTAAGGATACAAGAATAAGAAATAACGATTATGCAAATTATTATTAAATTTGGGGAATTAACTTTAAAAAAAGGCCACCGTGCAATGTTTTTGCATCAATTATATGAAAACATTAAAAAAGCATTGCAAGAATTTAACCTTCGTATCATTAAGCACTTTGATTACATTTTAGTTAATGACATTACTAAAGGTAATCAGGATGCAATTTGCCATATTTTAAGTTTGCTACCGGGTATTAGTAAGTTTTATTTTTTGTTAATATTTGATGCTAAATTAAGTGTGCAAGAATTAGCAACACAAATTATTAATACAAACGACAATTTAAATAAGAAGATTAAATTTAGAGTAAGTGTCAAGCGGGTAAACAAACAATATCCAATTACTTCCATGGATTTTGCCAAAATGTTAGCAAGTTGTATTTTGAAGCAAACTAACAACTTACAAGTTGATTTAACTAATTATGACGAAGAAGTATATGTCGAAATCCATAAAGATGGTTTTTTTGTTTTAAGCCATCCATATAATGGCATTGGGGGCTTACCAGTAAGCAAGGATAATCGTACTCTTTGTTTAATTTCAGGGGGAATTGATTCACCAGTAGCAGCCAAATTAATGCTAAAAAAAGGGTTTCACCTTGATTTTGTTACTTTTATTTCCCCTCCTTATACGAGTGAAGAAGCAAAACAAAAGACCATTAAGTTAGCAAAATTAATCACTTTAAATAATAAATTATGCAATAGTAAACTATATATTGTAAATTTCACCCAATTGCAAAACGAAATAAGTCATATTTCTAACCAAAGTTATAAAATTAACTTAATGCGCCGCTCCTTTTTTCGGATTGCGTCCCATTTATGTAAATACTTAAAAATTTGAAGTATCACCACTGGTGAAAGTTTAGGACAAGTAGCCAGCCAAACATTTTATAGTATGCAAACAATTTCGAACGTCCTTAATCCTTTATTATTAATCTTTCGTCCTTTATTATGTTTTGATAAATTGGAAATCATTAAATTAGCTACTTTTTATCAAACTTATCCAATTTCAATTGAACCATATCCCGATTCTTGTTCATTGTTTGCACCTGCAAACCCAGTTACTAATCCAAACGTAACTACTGCTTTAGCATTAGAAGCAGAAATTCCTTTATTAACTGGATTAGAAGAAAATGCTAGTTTAAAAGAAAATATTGAGGTAGTAAATTTATGTGAGTAAAAACAGGTGTTGCTGGAGTAAAAATGAGCAAATTCATTGATCATTTTGTTTCAAATATATGTAAATACCAAAAAATTGCTTTATTTGTTCACGAAGACCCTGACTTTGATGCATTAGGTAGTGCATTTGGGTTACGTGATATTATTAAAACGTCATTTAAAGATAAAGAAGTGCACGTCATGAAAATGGAAGTTGCACTTGATTTGAAACTGACGTTAGACTTTATGCCTGCTGAACAAGAAGTAGATTTTAATGAAGAAGAATTTGTGAACGGAGCATTAGGAATTAGTGTTGATGGACCATGCTTAAGTAGAGTACTAGGAGCTGATTTATTAAAGAAATGTGAAACCACCGTGCGCATTGATCATCATGAATATGTTGAAAGTTTTACTGATTTTGAATATGTGGATCCTAAAGCAAGTAGTGCGTGCGAATTAGTAACCATTATTTGCAATAATGCTAATATTTTCATCCCTAGGAGCGCTGCCACCTATTTATATGCAGGCATTGTTACTGACACCAATTGTTTTCGTTTTAGTAATACCTCAATTAATACCTTTCAAGCTGTCATCTTACTTGATTACGCCCATGCTGATCGGCAATTAGTGCACAAGATTTTATACAGCCGTGATTTAAACGTAGTGCAATATGAAAACTATTTATTTAATTTAGCAAAATTTGAAGACCACGTTGGTTCACTATGAATTCCTAAAGGTAGTAATATTCCTTTTAATGTCCCTACTAGTCATCCTTTTGTTTATTTATTAAGTGCCATTAAAGGTTATCCCATTTATGCATGTGCTCGCTGAAATGATCTGAAGCAAACGTACAGTTGCAGTTTGCGCTCAATTGACCCGATTTCAATTTTAGAAGTAGCACGAAAATATCATGGGGGAGGACATAAACAAGCTAGTGGGTGTACAGTTAAAGACGAACAAGAATTTAATGAATTAATAAAAGATTTAAAAGAAACATATAAGCAATATTTAGAAAATAATTTAAACAATGACCACCAAGAAAATAAGTAACTATGTTAATTTAGATGTGCAAACTACTTATTCATTTTTGAACTCGCTCATTAAAATTGAAGATTTAATTAAGTTTAGCGTTGACCACCAACTTAAATACTGTGCAATTGCCGATGAAAATGTTTTATACGGAGCAATTGCTTTTTACCAAACATGCATCAAAAACAATTTAATCCCAGTAATTGGCATGAAAACTACTTATCAAGATTATGAGTGCATCTTATTTGCCTTGAATTATGAAGGCTATCAAAACTTAATTAAAATAAGTTCCTTCATTCAACTAAAGCATCCGTTTAACTTACCTGACTATTTAACTGGTTTAGCCATTATTGATTTAAAACAAAATCTACCTAATCAAAGTGAATTTTACTATACACTAGATCCTAAACAACCAAATTATCTTGCTTGTCAAAGTTCGAAGTATTTGGAAGCACCTGATTATGCAGATTTTGTTTTATTACAAGCTATTAAAAATAATAAGACCATTAATGACGACGAAAAAATTAAGCAAATTTTATTAGCTGATCCCAAGGTTAATGGACCTGATTACTTACTTGATTTAAAGCAAGCACAAGCAAAATTTAGTGAACTTGGATTAAAGAATTTAGATCACTTATTAACAAATGTTAATTTAGTCATTCCTTTTAATGAAAACCACTTACTTAAATTCCCTTTACCTAGTGATTGTAAAACTGCAAAAACTTATTTAAGAAGATTAGCAAGTCAAGGCCTAAAACATAAATTAAAAAATGATTTAGTTGACAAAACCTATGTGGACCGTTTAAAGTATGAATTAGAAGTAATTCATGATCTTGGTTTTGATGATTATTTTTTAATTGTGCATGAATATGTAAGTTTTGCGAAAAAGAATCACATTTTAGTTGGTCCGGGCCGTGGCAGTGCAGTTGGTTCGTTAGTAGCATATGCACTAGATATTACGACGATTGATCCTTTAAAATACCATTTAATTTTTGAACGATTTTTAAATAAAGCAAGAAAGACAATGCCTGATATTGATATTGACATTGCTGATAATAAACGTCAAGAATTAATTAACCATCTATTCTCGTTTTATAACAATGGTAATGAAACTAAAAAAGTTTCTTACTTAATAACCTTTCAAACGATTCAAATCAAAACTGCCATTCGAGATATTGGCCGAACCTTAAATTTAGAATTACACACCATTGACCAAATTTGTAAGTTAATTCCAATTAAATTAAATGATGTAAGTAATGAACAAACTATTAAGCAATTAATTCCCAAAGAATTATATGAATCACACCAATTGTTATTTAGTCATGTTTTTAAATTAATTGGTTTATATCGTCAATATTCGATGCATGCAGCAGGGATTGTGCTAAGTGATGTTAATTTATATGACATTATTCCTATTCAATTGGGTAATAATAACGAAATTGTTACCCAATATAGCATGGAATATTTGGAATCGCTTGGTTTACTAAAAATGGATTTACTTGGTTTAAGTAACTTAACGCTATTACAAAACATTGTTGACTTAATCAAAATTCAATGTAATGAAGTAATTGATTTAAACAACCTTGACTTAAATGACCAAGATGTGTACTTAGAATTAAGTAAAGGTGATACGTTTGGAGTTTTTCAATTTGAATCACCAGGGATGACAAAATTATTAACTAGAGTAAAACCAACTTGTATTGAAGACTTAGCAATGACGAGTGCAATGTTTAGACCTGGTCCACAAAGCCAAATTGATCAATGAATTAAGAACCGTGAGGATCCAAATAATATCAAATATGATTTGCCTCAATTAAAACCAATTTTAGCTCCAACAGCAGGAATGCTTGTATATCAAGAACAAGTCATGGAAATTGCTGTTAAAGTTGCAGGTTTTAGTTTACAAGACGCTGATTTATTACGAAGAGCAATCAGTAAAAAACATGCAGATGAATTAGCAAGTTTAAAAGAAAAATTTATTAATGGAAGCATTAAAAACGGAATTGCTGAAAAAGAAGCAACCAAAATTTATGATTATATCTTTGAATTTGCCAGTTATGGATTTAATCACTCGCATGCGGTCGCATACGCTTTTATTTCTTATTGACTAGCATACTTCAAAATACACTACGCATTACAATTTATTCAAGCTTACTTACTATTTAAACCCTTTAAAGATAATGCACAAAGTATTTTGACTTTTGCTCACTTAATGAACATTAAGCTATTTGCTCCTTCCATTCTTAATTCCAAATATGAATTTACTTATAACAATAAATTACAACTGCTTTACTTTGGTTTTAGTACCATTAAAGGAATTGGCCAAGCAAGCATTGATAAATTAAGTGAGTTAGTAAAAATTGCTAATAAGAATTTATCTGATCCAAAAGCATGTTTATTTGCTAGCATTAAAGTAGCAAGTGCAAAGTTAATTGAAACTTTAATTTTAGCTGGATGCTATGATGAACTAAGTACTAATCGAAACCAACTATTAATTTGATTAGATTCCATTAATGCCATCAATAGTGAAATGGTTGATTATGATCAATTTGCAAACTTAGATATTTTGCTTGAAAACAAAGTGAAAGTACGCAACTTTAAAGTGTTAACTAACTCCCAATTAGTTAAAGCAGAATTTGATTTATTAGGATATAGTCGGAGTTTACTAAATAACGCTAATTTGCAAACTAATGATGCTAATAACCCAATTGCTAATTTAGCTGATAAAGAAAAATTACAATTAACAAATGTTTTATTATTGCATCATAAAGAAAAGCGGGATAAAAAAGGAAGATTATCTACTAGTTGTTTATTAGAAAAAGATAGTTTTCATTTTAATGCCACCATCCCATTTTGAAAATATCAAAAATATATAAGTACCCCTGATTTCTTTAAGGATCAAGATCATTACGACCTTACCATTGTCAAAAATGGTTTCTTCTTAAATATTGATGACATGAAAAAAACTGCTCAAGACGCAATAACTGAAAATAAAACGAAGAAAGAAGAACAATAGGAATGAATGCAATCTTAATTGACGCTAATTCATTAATTTACCGCCTTTATTATGCTTCATTATCAATCAATAAAAAAGCTGATGATAGCCAAAGCAGCAATCATGTTGATGTGCAACGCATTACGATTAAAATGCTTTATTCCATTTGCTTTAAATTAGTATGAAATACGAAGTGAGACTTTAAAATTGCTGCTTTTGATTCAAAAGAAAAATTAATTCGCAAGCAGCAGTTTGAAGCATACAAAAGCAACCGCAAGCCAATGCCGGATGAATTAGTGGAATTATTACCAACGATTCGCAAAATTTTTAGTGCCTTTGGGTTTGTTTTATTAGCAAAACCAGGTTATGAAGCTGATGATTTAATTGGTAGTTTTGCTACATGTGCATCTAAAGATGACATTAAATGTAGCATTTATACTAGTGATCATGATTTATTGCAATTAATTGATCCAAACATTCAGGTTAGCATGTTCCAAAAAGGAATTAGCAAAATGCAAACTGAAGATGAAGCTAGTTTTAAAGAAGAATATGGCTTTATGCCAAAACTAATGATTGATTATAAGGCACTAGCAGGTGATAATTCTGATTTTTACCATGGGATTAAAGGGATTGGACCTACCACTGCTAAAAAATTATTAATTAAATATCCAGGAGGGGTAAGTGACATTTATGCCCATCTTGCTGACATCTCCCCAAAAACGAGGGATTTATTAGAAAAAGGGAAAGATGATTGTGATTTATTTAAAAACATTGCCACCATTAATTGCACATTATTTACTAATCACAACATTAACTTATTTAAAGCCAAGCCAATTGAAGTAAACCAAATTAAAGATAAGGTTTACCAAGATGGTTTTAGTGCTTTTTATTCCTATTTTGATCATGATGAAAAAACAAACTAAGCATCATTACAAAAAATATTTCTTTGGTTTTTTATTAACAAGTGCAATTAGTGTAATTAGTGTTTGTAGCATTGTTTCATGTTCTTGCAATCAAACTTCACAAGTAAATCCAAATGATAATTACCAAAATTTATCAACTACAGTTTACCAAACTAACAATACCCAATTATCAATTAACCCAACTAATAAAGACAGTGCCTGAAATAATTGAGCTTCTTATTTTAATAATGAAATTAAACAAAATGGATTTAATGAAGTAATTAATACTGATTTAACTTACTGAAAGCAAAATATTAATGATGTATTAAAAAAACAAAATCACATTTGGGTTTATGGCCAAAATTATTTATATTCGTTAAATGAATTAACTGATAATAATTTTGCTAATAATAAATTATGAGCAGTTAATGCATCTTACCAAGTAAAAGATGTTAACTATCAGTTAAGTGATAACACCTTAAATTTAAGTTATCAATTAATTACTACTTATAATGCCGCCCCGGTCATTAATAATGTGATTAAAGTAAATCAAGCAGTTAATGACGTCGCACAAGTTAGTAGTTTAATTACAATTAATAACGCTACAATTGCTCCTTGTTTAGTAAATTACAACTTAAACGTAAATAATAGTGATTTAATGTTTAATGTTTATGGAGGATGATACATTAAATTTAATAAAGAATTATTATTTACTAATAATCATTTAATTAATCACTTTGATAAAAGTAATAGTCAAAAATGGTACCAAACTTTTAATCAATTCTTCATTAATGATTACTTAAATTCTGCTCAAACTTTAAACAGCAGTTTAAGTGGAGATGAAAATAATTATGCTTTACCAGCTAGTTACACGTTTAGTGGTGATTGAATGCAAACTAATTACAATTTCTTTGATCTCAGCAAATACTTAGGAATTAGTAATAATAAGCAATTAAATCGAATTAATCAAATTATGCATTGGTCTCAAACTGATAATTTGGTTCCTAACTTAAATGTTTACAACATGCAATCGCAAGTATACCCAATGTGTTTTTTATCGTGTTATCATCATTCGCGTTACTATGGGCAATATAGTGCAAGCAATTTACAAAAAACTTTTAATGATGCTAACCAATTACAAATCTTTGAATATATTAAATAAACAAGAAAGGAAAATTAAGCATGGCAAATAAAACAGCAACGGCAAATGATTTGCATGAAAACGAATTAGCAATTGATCATTTACCAGCAATTAAAAACCGGACTTTTTATGATGATGTTAATCATACTTCAAATGATTGAATCATGGTAAGGGGTGCGAAAGAAAATAACTTAAAAAACGTTAATATTGATATTCCAAAAGACAAATTAGTCGTTATTACTGGGGTATCAGGAAGTGGAAAATCAAGTTTAGTATTTGATACGATTTTTAACGAAGGAAAAAGAAGATACCTTGATTCATTAAGTTCATATGCTCGACAATTTCTAGGCAATGGTGATAAACCAGATGTTGATAGTATTGAAGGATTAAGTCCTTCGATTTCAATTGACCAAAAAACCTCGTCTCATAACCCACGTAGTACGGTAGGAACTGTGACGGAAATTTATGACTATTTACGGCTTATTTTTGCCCGGATTGGGGATGCATACTGTCCAAGGTGTAACATCAAAATTGAAAGTCAAACTTTAAAACAAATCTTTGATAAAATTTGGGATTTTGACGAAAATGATAAATTAGAATTTTATGCCCCAATTGCCTTACATGAAAAAGGTACTTTCAAAAATGAATTTGAACGTTTAAAAAAAGAAGGCTTTATTAGAGTAAAAGTTGATGATACTCAATATTTACTTGATGATACCATCGAACTTGATAAGAATGCTAGACATGATGTATATGTAGTTGTTGACCGGGTGGTATTACACAAAGACCAAGATACCAAGAGCCGTATCTATGATACACTTGAAACCGTAACAAAATATGGGAAGGGCCATATTAGTGTTTTAAGAATCAAACCTGATGACACAAAAGAAACATATACCTATAACCAAAATGCATCTTGTAATAAGTGTGGTTTTTCGTTACCAGAAATTGAACCGCGATTGTTTTCTTTTAACTCACCAGTTGGAGCATGTGAATATTGTAAGGGTTTAGGTTTTACTTATGAACCTGATCCAAAAAAAATTTTTGTCCATGATGAATTAAGTATTAATGAAGGGGGCATTGATTTCTTTAAGAATACAGTTAATACCAACATTTATGACTGGCAAAAATTTGATGCAATGCTTTCTTATTATCACATTGATAAAAATACACCCATTCGTGATTTAGATGATGAAGCAATTGAACACATCTTGCATGGATCAGATGTTCCAATTGAAATTAACTTTACTTCTAATACTGGTAACCAACGTATTACTAGGGATTATGTAGAAGGGGTTGCTGATTTAATTCAACGTCGACACATGGAAACTAACAGTAACATGGCACGTGAATATTACAGCAAATATTTAAGCGAAATTGACTGTAAAGTATGTCATGGAAAGAAGTTAAATGAAAAAGCATTAGCAGTGCGAATTAATAATAAAAACATTATTGAACTAACTGATTATCCAATTGATGAACTAATTACATTCTTTTCGGAATTAAAACTAAGTGAATATCACCATAAAATTGCAAAGTTAGCTCTAAAAGAAATTAATGACCGGTTAAATTTCTTAAACAATGTAGGACTAAATTATGTTACTTTAAGTCGCAGTGCTAATACCTTAAGTGGGGGAGAATTACAACGGATTCGGTTAGCTACGCAAATTGGTTCACATTTAACGGGGGTGCTATATGTACTTGACGAACCAAGTATTGGATTGCACCAAAAAGATAATGATAAATTAATTCAAACCATGAAGCAAATTCGCGATCTTGGTAATTCATTATTAGTAGTTGAACACGATGAAGACACCATGCGAGCTGCTGACTGGTTAGTTGATATGGGACCAGGGGCTGGAACTAATGGAGGTTATGTAGTAGCAAGTGACACCCCTGAAAATGTCATGAAAGATCCTTACTCATTAACTGGTAACTATCTTGCTCATAATTACTCCATTCCCGTTCCAAGCACAAGACGAAGTGGGAATGGAAAGAAATTAATTCTAAAAGGTGCAAAAGGTAATAATTTAAAAAACATTAATGTTACTTTTCCTTTAGGTAAACTAATTGTTGTTACGGGAGTATCTGGTAGTGGAAAGAGTACTTTAGTTAATGAAACTTTAATTAAAGCAATTGATAAAGAAAATTTTAATCCCTTTGTCCAACCACTACCATATTCAAGTCTAGTAGGAGCAAACGATATTGATAAGTTAGTAGTAGTAGACCAAGAACCAATCGGACGCACTCCTAGGAGTAATCCAGTTACTTATGTAGGCGTGTTTAATGATATTCGGGAATTGTTTGCTCAAATTCCAGAAGCCAAAGCACGTGGATACACTAGCAGTCGATTTTCATTCAATACTAATAGTGGAATTTGTGAAAAATGTGGCGGAAATGGTGAAATTAAAATTGAAATGAATTTCCTTCCTGATGTTTATGTCAAATGCGATGAATGTAATGGTCGGCGATATAATGAAGAAACCTTACAAATTCGTTATAAAGGCAAGAATATTTATGAAGTGTTAGAATTTACGGTTGATGAAGCATGTGAATTTTTTAAGAATATTCCAAGCATTTCATATAAATTAAATTTAATGAAAGATGTTGGGTTAGGTTATATGAAATTAGGTACGAATGCTCTTGAATTATCAGGAGGAGAAGCACAACGCATCAAGTTAGCCAAATTCTTGCAACGCAAACCAACTGGGAAGACTTTATATGTCCTTGATGAACCAACCACCGGATTACATACTCATGACATTAAGAATTTAATCCAAATTCTTAACCGCATTGTAAACAATGGAGATACCGTCATTGTTATTGAACATAATCTTGATTTAATTAAGGTTGCTGATCATATTATTGATTTAGGACCTGACGGTGGTAAAAATGGAGGACAAGTGGTAGCTACTGGTACCCCTGAACAATTAGTGCAAAATAATTTAGCTAATTCTTATACTGCTCAATATTTATTACCATATTTGCAACAAGATAACAAGTAATATGACTAATTTAAGCGAAGCGCAATTTGACGTGCTAGTAAAGCACTATGACTCTTTACTAAGCACTAGAAGCATTGTCCACACAATTGATGTATATAAAAAAAGGCAAGTGGAAACCCACTTGCATATGGCGGTTAATTATTCCCAAATTTACCAACGGTATAAAGAAGGATTTAATGAATATTTGCAAAAGAAAAAAGGACCTAATTATACATATACTGATCGTTGATTACATAATCATTTCATTAATAAGTATAAAGATAATGGCACGGTATATGTGCATCGCAATAAGTGATATTGAATTTGATTAGGTACAGTTCTTTTTCTTTGTGCAGTGCTAGTTGTTTTAATTATTCTTGGTGCTACTGGCCATTTACGATAATAAAAAAATACTTACTGGTCTAACCGTAAGTATTTTTTTGTATGGTGCTCAGAAAGGGACTTGAACCCTTATGAAGTTGCCCTCGGAAGATTTTGAGTCTTCTACGTCTGCCATTCCGCCATCTGAGCGATTAACATAATCTAAATTATATTAATTTTTAATCAAGATTATGCATCTTTTTAAATTATATAAAAAAGATTGCGAAGGCAATCTTTTTATTTGGTTGCGGGGGCCGGACTTGAACCAGCGACCTCCAGGTTATGAGCCTGACGAGCTACCACTGCTCTACCCCGCGATGTATATTAATATTATATAGTAAAATAAGATTGACTGAAAACATTTTATATAAAAAAGTGCAAATGATTTTCTTCATTTACACTTTTTTTACTAATTTTCCAATGCATTCATTATTTAGAATTCCAATAATATGCACCAATCATTTTTGTTTAAATAAGTCTTCGCTTAAATTAACATTGCATTTGAAATAATAATCACAGTGACCCGATTGAATGTGAGGGTCATTACTGTGTTCAAATAAAACTTCCAAATCTCCATTAATAAATTGTTTTAAATAAGCATATTGTAATTCATCACTTAGTTTCATTAAGCGATTAACACGATCTTTCTTAATGCTTCCATTTAAATCAGTTAAATGACTAGCATAAGTCATTGATCTTCGTGAATAAGGAAAAACGTGAATCTTGCTAAAACCAACTTGCTTACATAAATCAATTGTTTGCAAAAAGTCTTCTTCTGTTTCAGTTGGATATCCAACAATGACATCAGTTGTGAAAGCAGTTTTTGGGGATAATTTCTTTATTTTATTAACGAGTGTTAAGTATTGATTGCGATTGTAAGTTCTTCGCATGTCTTTAAGAACTTTATCACTTCCTGATTGCAAACATAAATGTCAGTGTTGACAAAAGCGATTGGGGTTTAAAGCAATTAACTTGACAATGTCATCGGTAATTTGAAAAGGTTCAACACTGGAAATACGCACTTTAAATTGGAATGGAAGTTCATTAATTAATTTTAATAAATGATAAAAATCAACTTCTTCATCCTTATATCCAGCAGTGTTAACTCCAGTTAATACAATTTCTTGATAACCATTTTTTACTAAATCAGTAATTTCTGATAAAACTACATTAACTGGTTTAGCTCGTTGTTTACCCCGGGCAAAGGGAATAATGCAATAAGTGCACATCATATTGCATCCGTCTTGAATTTTAACAAACGCTCTAGTTTGTTCATTATGTTGCAAATTATGTACATATTCAAAAGACTTGGAATTTAATAACATGTTATGATTAAGGTTTAACTTTGTATGGTCTTTCAAATATTGCATAATGAAGTTTGCAGTATGCAATTTTTGGTCATTACCTACGACAATGCTAATGTGAGGATTCTTTGCTAAATATTCTTTTCCTAAAGTGGTATAACATCCTGTTACAACTATAATTGCATCTCGATTCAAATTAATGGCACGTTGAATCATGTTGCGTGATTTTAAATCTGCATTATTTGTAACACTGCAAGTGTTAATAATGTAAATATCAGCTTTTGAAGTAAATGGCACTTCTAAAAAACCGTTGGCTAATAAATCACTTGCAATTACTTGGGACTCATAGGTGTTAACTTTACAACCTAATGTTTGAATTGCAAAGGTTAATAAATTACTTTTTGGTTCCGTGTTTTTCATTATGATCTAATGAACTATTTTTTTCATCATCATGAGAGTTAGTAGAAGTTTCATCTTTGTAAAAATTAGAGTTCTTCTTTAGCAATTCATCAATTTCTTTTTGGGTTAAAGGACGTTGCTTATTATCCTTTAATTCTTGCGTAGCATCATGTTGTGCAATCTTTGTTTGGTTTTCAGTTTGTTTAGTTGATTGATTAGAAATGTCAGTGTTAATTGCTTTTGATTTATTGTCTAAAGAATTTTTGTGCAACAATGCATCAATTTCTGCTTGTGATAAAGCGTTTTGCTTATTAGCAACATCTTTTTCATCACTTGCTTGATTTTGATTAGCTTGTTTTTCTTCTTTAACTTTATTAGCTTCCGCTCTAATCTTTTCTTTTAAACTATCAATTTGATTTTCTTCGTATTCAGCTACTAGTTTTTGTAAATCAACTTCAATGTGATAGATAACATAAGTATCTAATGCACTTGCTACAATAGTAAACAAAATATCAAAAATAATTCCACATAAAATGGCATTATAGATTGGTAATCCCCGTTGACCTAAAAAAGACAAACCAGCACTTTCTTTTTGCCCCACTAAAGTTACAGTGCAAATAAAACTAATGACAAATGCACTTAAAGTTAACGCTAAAACTAAAAAATACCACCTGAATCAATATGATTGAACATATTCTTTAACGCTTTTGTAGTTAACATACCAGCGTCAGAAATAAATAGCATACCCAATAAATGCTAAAATTGTGCAGACAATAACCGGAACAAAATAAGTTGAAGTTTGATCATATACTAAATAGTTAGTAGACAATAAAGCAATTAGCATGATTGCACTAGCAATAATGTACAATCAAACTAATTGGATGCGGCTTCGAAATTTTGATTTACTACCCTGATTTTTTAATAGAGCAGCAATTTCTTCTTTTTTGTTATGATCTAATTCTTTAGTATATTCTTGGTGATGTGATTGTTTCATTCTCTTTAATTATTAGCTTTTTCATCATCAAGATGAACAACTAATAATTTATCTAAAATTGCATTAACAAATTTGTATGCTTGCAAATTATCATATTTTTTACAAGTAATAATGGCTTGGTCAATGATTACTTTTTTATCAGTATGCAAAACATTAAATTCGGCTAATGCACACAAAAATAATGCTTTTTCAATGTCATTAATGCGATCAAAAGTTCAACCTGGTTTTAAATACTTTGCTACTTCAGTTGCATATTCATCATAATGTGTAATGACGTCATCAAGTAATGCTTTTTGATCCACCCCATTTTCATTTGGATTAATCAATTCGGCATCTTGAATTAATTCATTCGCATCTTTATACGTTTGTAAATAAGCATATACTAAGCGAAAGAAATTAACCCGTTTCTTTCACATCGTATCATTCTTTTTTTTACTTTGATCCTTTTGATCACTAACGGTCGTTAAAGAATCTAAGGATTTATTTTCCTCTTGCGACATAGTTGCCGTTAACCGTATCAACGATTACTTTGTCCCCAGTTTTAATGAATTGAGGAACACTAATTTCTCAACCAGTATCTAGTCAAGCTTTCTTTTGGACGTTTTGAACAGTATTTCCTTGCACAGCATCTTCAGCTTCCTTTACTGTCATGGTAACTTGGTCAGGTAAACTTAAACCAAGTACTTCGTCTCCATAGTACATAATATTAACTTCTTGTCCTTCAGATAAGAAATTCTTTTCTCATTCAAGTTGCTTTAAAGGAATACTGATTTGATCAAATGTTTCGTTATTCATGAAGACAGCATTATCATTATCAGCATATAAGTAATTCATGATTGCTCTTGCAATTTCAGCTTGTTCTAGTTTCAATCCAGTGAATACTTCAACAGTAATTGCCCCTGTGTGTAAGTTTTTAACTTTACATTTAACAATACCTTCACGCATAGCAGTTTTGTTAAATGAGTTATCTAAAACTAAATAAATATCATTTTTGAAATGAATTGTGTGACCTGCTCTTAGGTCTTTAGCAGCGATAATATTTCCCATTTTGTTATCTCCTTTTATTAAATACAAATATTATATATTACTCTACTAGTAATATTAGTTTGGTGATGAAGTTGCATGCTGAATACATGCTTCTTCAACTTTGTGTAATTCTTCTTTTATTTCACTTAATTTGGTTCCTGGTTTAGCATCAACTAAAATTTCAATTCCTTTTAAAATAAATTCATCCATATTGATGTCATAAATTAAAACATGAGTTCCAATTTTTAAATCATAGTGCAAAATCCGATTTTGCGGAAAAGAATTTAAGATAGCATCTAACCGATTGACTTTTTTGTGATCACGCAATGGATCTTGTTCACTACTAATATAGATAATGCGTGCAGTCGTTTTTTGCATAAATGATTTTGATAGCATCGTGTTCCAACCATGGTGATTACCTAATCAAGCTGCAATGATGTTACGATTATCATTTAAGGTTTTTTGCTTGATCAATTTTGTTGCCAAAATTAACGTTCGATTATTACTTAATTTTTCCACGGGACTTGGTGCATAGTCATAAGTAGGTAAATTAGTTAATAATGTTCACATTAAAGGAAGTGCAACTTTTAATTGTTTAGTTTTTGGGGTATCAGTAACATCAATAATTTTGCACGGTAGGTTCCAAATTAAAATGCCTTGCACATCTTGAAATTTCTTACAGTAAATTAAGCACACAGCTGCCCCAAATGATTCACCAGTAAGATAAAATCGCTTAATGTTCAAATAACTTAAATCTTGCTTTAAAGTTTGAATTAATAATGCTAAATCATTAACTGCATTATTAACGTGAATTGATGGTTCATTAAGGTTTTTGCCGCATGCTCTTGCGTCATATCCGATGATATGAGCGTTTGTTAAATGTCTTCGTAAGAAATGTAAAGAATCTTTTGATCCATTTAAACCGTGTAAATAAATTACTACTGCATCCACATTTGGATTAGTTGCGGGTAGGAAAATGCACGGCACAGGATGAGCAAAGCCAGTGATGGTAACATCAAATTCAGTTTTAGGTTCTGATAGAAGAATTTTCTTATTAATTGCCATGATTAAAATAAAGTAAAAATAAATTTAGTTTTATTAATTTTAATCCAAATCATAACCAGTAGATAAAAAAATAAAGATACATAAGTATCTTTATTCTTATCTAGATTAAAAATTAATTATTTCTTTTTTGCTTGCACACCAGTTGCTTTGGATGCTTTAGGTGCTTTAGCTTTCGATTGCTTTGCTTTTAGATTCTTTGGTTTTTGTTCCACTTTACCTAATTGCTTCTTATCAAGACCGTAACGGTTTAACATGTGGTCAGAAGACATTGGACGGTTACCGTTATATAGAGTGATGTATGGTTTATAAACTTTTTGGTTTGGTTCTTCTTCACCATCATCATCTAATTCATCAAAGGCATCTTCAACTTCTTCAACTTCTTCTTTTGCCACTTCGTCTTTAGACTTATCAATGATGATAGGTTCTTGAACAACTGGAATAATGACTGGAGTTGGTTCCTTTAATTCAACTTTTGGTTCTTCCTTCTTTTCAGGTTGAGGTTCAGGATGAGATTCAAGCAATTTAGCTTCTTGAACAGTAGGTTTTACTCCTTCGATTTGTGGAATACCTGGAGTAGTTTTTTCAATGGTAAAGTTAGGAGTTGGAACTGGAGTTTGAGTTGGTTGAACTGGAGTTGGTTGAACCGTTTGGTGTTGTGGTTCAATATAGTTAACATTAATGGTTAAGTTAATTGGACTACCACTGGTTTGAACTTGTGGAATTTGAACTTGTTGAGAACTTTGCTTATTAGCAGCTGGAGTAACTTCAATTACTTCAGGATGAGCAGTTGGAGTTTGTTCATTAGCAGTTACCGGTACTTCTTTTTTAATTTCAACTGGTTCAGGTTTTACTACTTCTTTTTCAGCTGGTTTAACTTCAATGCTTTCGGGATGAGTTGGTTTACTTGGTTCTACTTCGACAGTTTCAGGTTGCGTTGGAGCACTTGGTTTTACGGCAATGCTTTCTGGAATTGTCATTGGTTCCAAATTTAAGTTAACACTTACTGGAGTTGGAGTTGTCATTGGTTCAACAACTGGTTCGCTAGGATGTTTAACTACTTCTTGTGGTTTGGAATCGGGATTATTAATTCCATCAATATCAATTGGCATCGTACCAGTCTTATGATCAGATGGAACCCTAATGCAACGACTGTTAACTGGTTCTCCATAGACAAACTTAGCATCTACTTCAATTGGGGAAGGATTTTTAGCAACTTCTTCGTGTTCAGTTGCATTTATTTCACTTGCTACTTGCGATGATTGTTTACTAGCACTACTTGGTTCACTAGATGCAACTTCAGAATGTTCTAGTGGTTTACGAGCATTAAATTCATCTTGATGGGATTTTGCTTCTTCATGAGGAACTATTTGCTTCGCACCACTTTCATGACTTGGTTCTTTAACTTCAGCAGTTTGATTAGTTTGATTTGCAACAGAAGATTGAGTATTTTGATCAGCTAGTTGATTATTTAGTTGAGTTTGGGTGTGAGAAGAATTTACTGGTTTATTTGGTTCAAAATCTTTATAAATTTCTTTAACAATTTGGATTGGCTTTTCAACCACTACTTCCTTTGTGACTTCAACTGGTTTTTCAACTACTACTTCTTTGGTGATTTCAACTGGTTCATCTTTAATGATTTCAATTGGCTTATCAACAAATACTGGCTTATCAACAAATACTGGTACATTTACTTCTTTAACAACTTCATAAGGTTTGTTGATTTCAACTGGAATGTAAACCTTCTTTTCAACTGGAACCATTACTTCTTTTTCCACGATAACTGTCTTGATTAATGGTTCATCAATCAAAACGTTTTTGTTTGGAGTAAGACTCAAAATATCTGGATAGCAAAGCATGGTTTTTTCGCGTTGCTTCTTTTCACTCTTTGCCTTAGCAGTAATTGCGGCATTGTATAAATCAATTTGGGAAGGATAAGTTGGAATAACTTTTGCAGTAAGCTTTGCTTTTTGTTGCTTTAGCATGCTGATCACAAATGGATCAACCATTTGTTCACCTGGAGTGATATCCATTGCATCTGGATAGGTGATGGTTGGAAGTGGGGCAGCTTGTGGAACTTCAAATTCAATTTCCAATGCCTTAGGATCAGTAATAGGAACTTCCTTGGCAGGTTCTGGCATTTCAAAGTTAACTTCTAAAGTATCAGGGTTGGTAAGTGGAATTTGTTTAACTGGTTCTGGCATTTCAAATTCAATTTCCAATGCCTTAGGATCAGTAATAGGAACTTCCTTAACAGGTTCTGGCATTTCAAAGTCAACTTCCATTTGTCATGGATAAACAAGGGCAGGTTTCTTTGGTTCTACTTCAAAGTTAATTTCAACTGCTTTTGGTTTAACTGCAGCAGGTTCTTTGAAGTCAACTTCCATTTGTCATGGATAAACTAATGCTGGCTTTGGTGCTTCTATTTCAAAATTGATTTCAACTGCCTTTGGATTTGCTAATGATGGTTCATGATAATCAACTTCCATTTGTCATGGATAGACAAGGGCAGGTTTCTTTGGTTCTACTTCAAAGTTGATATCAACTGCTCTTGGTTTAACTGTAGCAGGTTCTTTGAAGTCAACAACCATTTGTCATGGATAAACTAAAGCTGGTTTCTTAGCTTCTTGTGCTTCATGATATGCTTTAGCAAAATCAAGAATGAATGGATCAACTACTTCGCTAGCTCGGTTTAAGCGTACGATGGTTGGATAAGATGCTTTAATTGGTTCCTTCTTGAATTCATCAAAATTCAATTGAACATCAATGTCAGATGGATCACTAACTAAAATTGGAGTAGGTGCAACTTGAAGGTTACTTAAATCAAGTGCTTGTGGAAATTCACTCTTTTCCACCATTGAATCGATAATGTCATGTGCTAAGTCAACAATAAAATCATCTGTAATGATGTCAGAGCGTTCAATGCTTAATTCACTTGGGTAAGTGGTTGGAACTTCTTTTGGAACAACGTAGTCAACAGCCATTTGCCATGGATAGATTAAAGCAGGTTTCTTTGGTTCTACTTCAAAGTTAATTTCAACATCACTTGGGTTAGCAATTGGGGTTGGAACAGGTTCTTTGAAGTCAACAACCATTTGTCATGGGTAAACTAACGCAGGTTTCTTTGGTTCTACTTCAAAATTGATTTCAAGATCTTTTGGATTAATGAATGGAATTGGTTGAGGTTCTTTTCAATTACTAAAGTCAAGTGCTTGTGGATATTCATTTCTTTCAATCTTGGTTGAATCTCAAATATCCCGTGCCATCTTCAAGATGAATTCATCAGTAATGATGTCACTTGGTTTAATGTCAACGACATCAGGGAAGGTTTCAGTAGTTAGTTGACTATTAGCATTGACATGTGGTTTTGCATACGCAATATCGACAATTTGTGGATAGTGATACATGCCTTTGTCAATTTGATCATAATTAGCCAAATTGCTAATTGCTTCTTCATTAGCACGTTTTGATTTCTTTCAACTAACTTGAATGAAGTTTTCAATTGCTGGTTCAACTAAAATCGTGTCTGGATAATCAACTAAAGTAGTGTACGTTAAATCAACATCGACTGGCTTTGGGGTCGCAGTGTATTGAGGAAAGACCAATTTTTCAAATTCTTTTTGGCGTGACTTGGTTTGATTTGCTTTAGTTTGACTTGAATCAATAGAATTGGTAGCGACTGATTCAGAAGGATGAGCAGTAGCTAAAATTTTGTCGAATACTACTGCATCTTTTTGGACATAAACTGGATCAACAAATGGAAAATATTTATCTAGGAACGCATTAATTTCATTTACTTTTTCGTTCGTTAGGTAAGTATTATCACCTTGTTGAATAAAATTATTTGAAACGTGATAATCTGCTTCCCAAATGGAATCAGGTTTTACTTTATTATTTACAACGTATACAACGTTTCATGTACCGTTAATATTAATTGGATTCTTCCGGAAATTTTTAAACAATAGCGGTTCTTCAAAATAGTTATACTTTGAATCCGTTTTTTCTTTCGAATCTTTATTATCTTCCATGATGCTACCTATATTTTCTTTATAAATATATAAATAAGTAATATATGTATATTTTAGACTAAAACGATAGCAATTTATATAAGAATTGCGGTTCTAGTTCAATTTTTTATTGTGTTCAGTGCTTTCTTTTGGCTTATCTTTTGGTTCAGATTGGGGTTTAACATCATAATCTTCAGCACCCCCACCAAACATTTTGCCAAAGTCTAAATCGGAAAAATCGATATTAAAAATTTTCTTAAAGTTTTGTTGTAATTCCATCAACTTGGATGGGTCATTTTTAAAACTCATAATCATGTCTTTGACCCGCATGTTAATCACTGCAAAGAATTTTCAATAGTAAAGTTGGATAATCATTGCAAGTGATTTAGGATCATCAACGTTTTCTTCTAAGTAGTTCAAATCATCAAATCCTAAATTTCGAATTGAGTTTCGTAATTGACTAGGATTTTTGCTTTCCCGTCAGTTAATTTCAATTTGTTGAATTTCGTTCATTTTTTTAATTAATTCTTCGAACGAAAGATCATTTAAATCATTCATTATTTGCTATGTCCTTTGTTATTTTTATCTCGATCGCGGTTTAATCATTCTTTAGCAAAGACGGCAACGTTAATTGGGTTGCGGTCTTCTGGAGCTTTTTCCAATAAGTTTTTAATCTTGGAAATAATCTTATTTCGGTCCACAAATCATTCGAAGTGTTTAATCCGACAAGTTTGATAACCCCGGTCATCTAGGAACAATTGCCGGTCAACATCCTCAATAAGATCTTGGAACATTGGAAGTTCCTTCCATTTTTCAACAATGATTAATAAATCGATTTCTTCTTGTTCTTTATTATAAATAGTAAGTGCAATTTGCTTGTTAGAAATATTTAAATTAGGAATAATCTTGTACTTAGATTGGATGTCGTTAATCTTAATTAATTCGCTGTAAATTTCTTTTACTACATCATCGTTGACATCACTTAAATCATTAGTCAAGTTTGCTTGGGAATTATCAACTAAATTCATGTTTAATTGATCATTCAAACTGCGAGTTTTCTTTTGCGTATCAGCGTATTCAATAAACCGCTTAAAAATTAAAGCATTATTATTTTTACTGTTGGTAACCGTGATTTGCGTACCAAGAATTGATTTGATGATAATCATTTTCTTGCGGGCCCGGGTAATCGCAACGTTTAACCGGTTTGCACCCCCCGCAGTTAATAAAGGCCCAAAGTTGGTAGCAATGCGACCATCTTCATATTTCCCGTATGCCACACTTAAAATGACTAAGTCACCTTCATTACCTTGCACGTTTTCAAGATTGGTTATAATGATTTGACCATGGTCAAGCATGCTACGTAAACGCTTGTCAAATTTACTGTATTCATCATTGATTAATCTTTCAATGTATGCAGCTTGTTTAGCGTTAAATGAAACAACTAAAATCCGGTCATAATTCATGTAATTATTTTTTAGTTGGCGAATAACTTCATGGGCTTCAGTTTCATTAACTCCGTCATCAAAGATTCCATCACAATCAATTACTTCAATGGCTTTTTCAAAGCATCCTTGCTTAGTAGCTACTTCCAAACTATCGTTATAAATGTATTTATTACTAAATTCAACTAGTTCTTTGGAATCACTCCGATAGTGGTTACGCAAGTTAAATGATGGTCATCATGCTGATTTTGCTCTTTCTAGTAATGAATCAACTTTATCTAAATCGTCAATATCATATTCAGTTGATTGAACTTGCGACATGAAGAAGGAAGTAGGACGCAATTGTTTATCATCTCCAGAAACAATTTTAATTTTCGTGCGGTAAACGCATGGATAAGCGCGTTCAACAAACATTTGACTAGCTTCATCAAAAATTCCGTAATCAAATTCATCCTTAACAAACGGAACTAATGTAGCAACATTTTCTGGTCGCCCAACAAAAATTGGGAAAATGTAACGTAAAATTGGATAATAAGTTTTAACAAATTTCGCAACTGATGGATAGTTAGAACTGTTTCCGGCAATTTTGAAGATATCACTTAATTTATGCTTTTCATCATCTTTTAACCTTGATAAATTATCACGCATGGTTTCAACTAAACCATTGTAAGCTTGTTCTTCAATATCGCGAGCACTTTTTTCTTCTGCTAACTTTAGTTGCTTAATATCATCATCAACTGAAAAACCATGTAATTGATTAAATCTTGTTTCAATTGTTAAAATCTTGTTTCAAAGTTCAATAATCTTTAAACGTTGGTATTGACCTCCATCAATCCGACAGGATTTGGATAATTGGTCAACTCTTTCCATGGCTGGATAATCAAAGATAAATAGTGATTTATGCAAGTATAAATCTCGTAAATATGGCAATGATAGTAAATCGATGTTATCGCGCATCTTGATTAATTTATCACTATCATAAAATTCACGGTTCTTAATTAGTTCTTCAAAGAAATGTAAGTTTTCTTTAAAAAATGGAAGATATTGTGATAATTCTTGAATTCCCTTGATGCACAAGATTTCTTCATTTTCTAAAAAATCACGGAAGAATTTAATGATTTTATCAGCCTTATTTGCTAACACCTTGGTGTCTTTAATGGTTAAATAACTGTTATCAATTTGTTCTTTACTATAGACAATGGTGTTATTTAGCACAAATTCCCCAAGCATTACTTTTTGGGATTCAACATCATTAAATGCATCATTACCATATCATTTCAAAAAGCTTTGTAGTCGTTCACGTTCATCAATCGCAAAATCAAGCAGATTAATGTCTTTTAGTAACGTGATTAAATCAGCGTATTCTTTAAAGAAATCTTTAACCTTATTCGCAATTTCTGCGATTTCTTCATAAGATTTGTTTTGTTGACTATTTTTCACCATGACATCATTATAGAAGGTGATAAATTTATCAACATCCTTTAAGTAATTTCGCTTTTCTTTTAGCGTTTTCTTATTGAATTCAACAAATAATTTATCTTGGGCAAATTCATTTTCAAACTCTTGCACGCGTTTAATTATTTCATCATTTTGGACTTTACTAATTAGATATTCTTGAACTAAATCTTTATTAGCATTAATCCGATTTAGTCACCGTTCAAGGTTGGGCTTAATATCCTTTGGATTAGGCGTAGTTTCAACAATTTTGTATTTTTTTAGGAATTTAACAAATTCATCCCAAGAGATAAACAAATCACTTGGAACCATAAAATTAAACTCACTAAATTGATCATCAAATAATTGCAACAATGACTTCTTTTCACCCTTTTCATCATCATATTGGGTATTTAGCCAGATTTGAATTAATGAATCACCAAGTTCACGTTTAATTTTTTCATAATCAGCATAATCGAAATCAAACACCCCATCGGCATATTTTTCTACATTCAAGTGTTTATTAATCAAGTTTCGTAAATCTTCATACCACTTTGCATAATCAGCTAGGGGAGTTAAATTTTCTTGGTTAATGTTTAAAGGTGCAATCGCAGTTTTACCTTTGAAAGTTCCTTTTTTGCGATCAGACATTCAACTCGAAGTAAGCACATCACCGATTTGACTAATCTTTTTATAGAAGGCTTCTTTATCCTTCATATCGTAAAGATTTAAGCTGAATAACGATAACTTCTTGCCTAACCTAGAAGTTAGAATATCAAGTGCAGCCCGTTTTTCTGATACTAGAAGGGATGTTTTTCCATTAATTAAAGCATTGAAAATAATATTAGCAATAACTTCTGATTTTCCCGTTCCCGGTGGCCCGTAAATTAACGTATTTTGGCACAAAGCACTATCTAATGCGTACTTTTGATAAATGTTTAGTCGTTGATTAATTTCAAAAATATTGGCTTTATTGTTTAGTACTTCTTCCCGAATATGTTTATCAGTAATATGTTTATTATTTTCATCAAAGAAGTCATGTTCATCTTTATCATTCTTCGATTCATCAATGATTTGTTCCAAGTCAACTTTTAATGCCCCACCACTTGGTTCAAATAAGCCAAGTACTGCGCAATCTTGAATTTGTAAATCCGTGATGTCACGTAATTGGGCATCTGTCATTTTTTCAAATGGTATTAATGTTTGGGCAAGAGGATTTAATTTATAGCCAATGACATCTTCAATTTTTTGAATGATGGTGGCTAAAGTAAATTCAGTACTTTCATCATCAGCAAAATCAAGTCCTTGCTTGTTTTCTTTGATTAAGTTATAAGCTCGTTTTACTGCGACTTCTAATTTTTCATTTCAAACTGGACTTTCATCTAACTTCTTAATGAACAGTTGATTATTTTCATCTACGATTTGCACACTAAAAAGTAAAATTGGAGCCCGAAGTGGAATTGGTAGACCAGTTCCGCTATTTAACTTTCCGGTTAAAAAACCATATGCAAAATAAAGGGGTCAAACCCCTTCATCTTCATCATAAGATTTGGCCGTGCGATTTAATTGCAAAAATTGTTGTTTTTTGTTATTGCATAAACGAATGATATCAGGCAAATATTGCTTACTGTATTTTTCAAAATCACTCGTTAAATTTGCAACTTTTTTTTCGTTTAATTCAATGCAATTATCTTGCAAAATTTTAAGGTATTCTTCAAAGTTTGCGGCACTCTTTAAATTTTTTTCAATGGTATTTAAATTATCAGCACTTTGGATGAGCAATTTATTGGTTTCACCGCTAATAAATTGCTTTAAATTTTCGTCACTTACGACCTTGTATAAGTCATAATGTTTATTGGTAATTAAAGTAGTTTTAGTACAACTATCGTTATTGTTAGTATAGATCAAACGCATCAAGCGTTCTTCTAATGCTTTCTTCATATTTTTCCTATGTAAATTTCCAAAAAAATGGATTATGTGATTATAATTAGTAATCGTATATTTTATAATTTTATCATAATAAATAATACGCTTTTAGCGTTTTATATATAAAAATGAGAGGACTATAACGATGGCAGAAAATCAAAAATATATGCTTACTAAAGAAGGGATTGCGGAACTAAAAAAAGAATTAGAAGAACTATTAAATGTTAAGCGTCCTGAAATCATTAAACAAATTGCTGAAGCTAGAGCACAAGGTGACCTTAGTGAAAACGCGGACTATGATGCAGCTAAAGCTCAACAAGGAGTGATCGAAGGTCGGATTGCTGAAATCAATAATATTTTGCAAAATGCAATCGTCATTGATGAAGTTACCAATGAACAAAATGAAGCAAACAATAGTGAAGATTCTGTACGGGTTGGAAAGGAAGTAAAAGTAAGGGATTTACGACTTGATAAAAATAATCAAATTCGTATTTACAAAATTGTTGGTACGATTGAAGCAGATCCATTCAATAATGCAATTTCAAATGAATCACCAATTGCCAAATCTTTATACGGTCATAAAGCAAAAGAAAAAGTGCAAATTCAAGGAATCGAAAATCCTTATTCAGTTGAAATACTAAGCGTTAGTGAAATTAACGAAACCAAAGATAAAAAATAAAATTTTTAAAATATTTGTGTTTTTTTAAAAATAAATATATAATTCTAACTATAAATTTAATACGTGGACAGGTAGCGAAGCGGCCAAACGCTGCTGACTGTAAATCAGCCACCTTCTGGTTTCGGCGGTTCGAATCCGTCCCTGTCCACCATATATTGGGGTGTAGCCAAGCGGTAAGGCAAAAGACTTTGACTCTTTGACGCGTTAGTTCGAATCTAACCACCCCAGCCATGTCCCACTAGCTCAGTGGTAGAGCATTTCACTTTTAATGAAGGGGTCCCGAGTTCGAGTCT
>JAGCPI010000034.1 GCA_017645255.1 bacterium | reverse complement strand
GCACCACTTACAACTGCAGTAGCAATTGCTAACGAACCTAGCACACTTAAACCAATAATTAATCTTTTCTTTTTTTGCATTTTCATAACTCCTTTCGTTTAATTAATAAGATATCAGGGATTAAAAATAAAGAAGGTGATATTTTGCTTATTATCTTTCTCAGCATTAGCAATTATCTTCTTTATTTTATAAATTTAATTAGGCTTGCATTTCGTACATGATGTAAGAATTAGTACTACTAATGCTGTTGCTTGGGTTTGCTACTTCACTTAAGATTGAAGCAATACCTTGTGCAAAACTGTATTGATAATCATTTGGTAGCATTCCCGCAGCAGTGTTAAAGTGCCGACCTAAATTGTATAATGCATCATATTCACATCCCTTGAAATAAGAGAAGTAATTATCATAATCATAATTATGATAGGATAAGGTACCATACGAATCATAATATAAACCAGTACCTTGTTCAGGTCATTCCACAATATTAACTGCTTCATCAGACCGTTCTTGGTTGATTCAACCTTCTAATTGACCAAAAACATTACCTCCACCATAGAATTGAGTAGAATAATTATCTCAGTTATCATTACCAAAAGTAGGATCTAGAGCAATTCATTCTTGTAATGTTGGCATTCATACTTGGGTGTAAACGTGGTTTTGGTAAGTAATTTTGCTTCCGACATTTACCACGGTAACTGGTCCATTTAAATTACCAGGTCCCGCATCGCAAACTACTTGTCGTGAAACGAAACCAGCTAATTTTAACATGGCAGCAAGTAAACCAGAAAATTCTACACAAACTCCAGTCATGGTATTAAAGGCGTGATTAATTGGATGGTCATAATAAGTTCCTCAATCACCACTTGAGAGATTTAATCCGTTATAGGTCATATTATTGGTTATAAAGTTGTACATTGCTTCAACTTGGTTTACTGGACTAGTATAAGCATTCACAATTTGTTTAACCACCTTAACTAAAGCTTGGGAAGGATCATATCAATTGCTGGTTCGATAACTATCACATTCTCAGTCCATTGGAATACATGCCATCCAACCATAAGTGGCTGCTCAGTTCCGACTATTTTCCCCATTTCATTCCGAATCATTATAACTACCTAAATAACTATCATCATAATGTTGGGTTGAAACTGAAACAATTCCACTATTAGTAATTTGGAAACTGGCAGTTTCACTACTACCACTTCCATCATAGTGATATCCTACAACTTCCCCATTATTTCATACGCAGTTAATTGGGAAGTTACTACCACTTAAAGTGTAAGTGTCATTAACTTGGTAAGGGATATCATTAACGTAATTGATGAAAGCAGCATATTTCGTACTAGAAGTATAACTAAATGGATAGTTTTGGGTTTTCCCAGTGGTGGCATCTTTTACTTCGATGTTAATATTACCTGAACCACTAAAGTTTCCCGTTGGATTACTTTGTTGCGTATCATAAAAATAAGGGTTAGCAAAACTTGGTCATCATTGTGAAACATTCGTCATGCTTAGATGTCCGTTAATTCCGTCAAATAAGATGCTACTAGAAAAACCATCAACTCAAAGATTGATCAATGATAACTTTGGGTTTTGGCCTTGGATATGAGTAGTATAAGGAGCAGGATAAATTACATCACTGCTACCGTTTGTTGATTTAAGTGCAACAATCGTAAATTGATCACTAGCAGTCAAATTCTTGGTAATCATTAATTGATTATTACTAGTGTCAATTACCCCATCATTGTTAGTAGCAAATGTTCCAACATTTTTGCCATCATATTGCACCGCAAATTCCATATTTGGTAAACTAGTACCTTGTAAATTTAACGAACCAGTAGTTGGGTCATAAGAAACATTAGTTAAATTTGTACAAGAAGTAGTTGGGTAAATTCCCGTTGGTTTAATGGCAAAATGAGTTGGTAATCCATTGTAAACAGTTCACGCAAAACTTAAATCAATGTATTCATTTAAGGTACTGCTAGCACTTCCATTTAAGAACGAATTATTTGTTAAATCAGAGGCATTGAAATTAGATGCAACATATGCTCATGAACCACTTTGGGAATTATTAACCGTATAAGTTAAGATGTCCCCTGGTTGATATTGAAACGAAGTTTGCGGAACACTTTGAGAGCTAGCATTTAAATTTCAATTAAATAAATATTGGCCAGAATATGGATCATATAAGGAAATATTTAGAGTTGTTGAAACACCATTACCAAATAAATAGTTTTTTGTACCATTATTATCACGAATGAAAACATTAAAAGTACTATTAGTTGGATTAAAGTAAAAGATTCATCCAATTCCACCTCATTGGTTTTTAGTGTATAAACAAAAATCACTTAAATTTTGGTTAACACTTTCTGCTACTGGCATATTGATATTCTTTGCATAGTTCATGTTGTAACTTGCTTGACTTGTAGAAGTATCAATGGTTGTAGTTCCTCAAGTAGTTTTTTCGGTTTTTCAAGTGGTATTAACCGTGCTTGGATTTTGAATATCATAAGAAGTAATAATCCAACCATTTTGATTTGGTTCATAACTATAACATGCATCACCTTGGATTACTCATTGGATTCCATTAATCATTTTTTGCAAGTTATTACCATTCCCAAATGGACAATTCAACCAGTTTTTATTTCAAGTAGTGTTTAGTGGTAAATAAACTGCATATGCATGGGGAAATTGGTTACTAATAAAAGCACGATCCCCAATGCTTTGCAAGTTTGATGGGAAAGTTAAGGAAGATAAATTGTTGTTAGCAAATGCTAAAGTCCCAATTGTTTGCAAACCATGATTGAATGTAACACTAGTAATACCTTGGCCATAAAATGCCCCTGGTGCAATGGCAGTTACAGCATAGAAATCAGAACTGGTAGTAATGACATTCGGGATTACTAATTCACTAACCTTTTTCGTTTTAAAACCAAGTAAGGTAACAGTATTAGGATTGTTTTGATTAACACTAAACACTAAGACGTTGCCATCAGGACAAGTGTAAGTAATATTTGCAGTTGCACTTAAAATCGAAGTGTCAATCGTTGCATTCCGAATCGGTTTTACTACACTATTGCTTGTAGTTGTTTGATTGGATAAATTAGTACTTTCAGTATTTGTTGTTGCATTATTGCTAGGAGCACTAGCTTCATTAGTGCTTTTTGAACTAGCAGTTGTCAAATTGCTGGTAGCAGTTTGCGTACTATTAACAGTTTGACTTGATGCTTGGCTAACTGTTTGGGTAGTGCTAGTTTGATTAACTAACGTACCAGCACAAACTCCAGCCACAATGCTTGCAACTCCTAGTGCACTAGCAATTCAAATTATTTTTTTAGTTTGTTTTTTCATAATGATTTATTCCTTTCTTAACAACTAATTATTTCATTTCTCCTAAGATGTAAGTATTACTACTAGAAATACTATTTGCCGGATTAGCAGCTCAGTTTAAAATCTTCGCAATATTTTGAGCATATGAATATAAATAAACATCATCTTTTAATCCTGGCACAATTCCAAAGTGTCTTCCTAAATTATAAAGTGCATCATATTCACAACCTTTAAAGTATGAGAAGTAATTATCATATTCGTAATTGTGATATGCAAGTGTACCATAAGAATCATAATATAAACCAGTTCCTTTTTCAGGTCATTCCACTAAAGTAATACTAAAGTGTCTGCGGCCAACGTTAAATTGCGGTTGGATGGTACCAATTGGACCATACATACCTCAAGTTGGATCAATGGTGATTCATTCTTGAATGCTTGGCATTCAAACTTGTAATCATTGGTGGTTCAATCCATAAATTTTTGCTCCAATTCCACTGACTGGTGAATATCCGCCAAGTGCACCCCCAATAATTTGGCGGGAAACAAAACCAGCTAGTTTCATCATCGTACCACAAATAGCAGCAAAGTCACAGCAAACCCCTTGTAAGTGTTGGAAATATTCCCGCATGGTATGACCATACATGTATTGCTTAGTGTAATTCATATTATCACACACTCAATCAAAGACTGCGACCATTCTATTCAATGGATTAGCATACCCTTGCACAATTTGGTTAGCAACTTCAACCATGGTTTGGTTTGGATCAAACCAGTTATCACAGTTATATCCATTAGCTCATCAGTCTAATGGGTTACATTGCATTCATCCATAGGTAGCATTTCATACTCTACTATTAGCACCATGGTCTTCACCTTCGTTATAGTTATTTAAATAAGAATCTTCATAGTATTGGTGTTCCACAGAAGTAATGCCAGTATTATTAATTAAAAAACCAGCCATGGTTTCAGTTTTATTAACTTTACTATAACCATATCCTACTACTTCGTTGTTATTTCACACATAACTAACCCCTGCGTTGGTGCCGCTAAAATAATAAGTATCGCCATTTGCGTAAGGTAATGAAGTTAAAAAAGTATTTAAGGTTGCACTGTTATCATTTTCAGTGAAATTGTAGGTGTAAGTTTGACTTACATTTGAACTAGTAACTATTTCTACATTTAATTCACCAGTACTTTTAAAAGTGCTAGTAGCAGTACTTAAATTTGAGAACGTACCAAATGGAGTAGCAAACGCTGGTCAGAAGTGAGCAATATCACCCAAACAAACTTTACCAGTAATCCCATTAAATAATAATTGCACCCCCACATCCCCAACACTTAAATCAATAAAACCCAGTTTAGGATTAAATCCTTGTAAGTGACTGGTAAATGGAGCAGGATAAATAACATCACTATTGTTATTAGTACTGGAACTAACTGGTTGCAAGGTGAAATTTGTTGCACTAGTTAGTCCTTTGGTAATATTAAGGTTCGTAGTATTAATGTTACCAGCTTGATCAGTACTAAAAGTACCAACTACTTCATCATTAACTAAAACATTAAATTTTAAGTTTGGTAAACTCGTTCCTACTAATTGCAAATTTCCAGTCGTTGGATTATAAGAAACATTAGTTAAACTAGTGGTAGGTAAAGTAGGAAAAATTCCATTTGGTTTAATCGCAAAATCATTTGGTAATCCATACTTACCAGTTCAAATGTTATTAATATCAATGTATTGGTTTAAATAATCACTAAAATCATGTGTATCTAAAAAACCAGTGTTAGTTAACATTGATTGGTTAAAGTTAGATGCAATGTAAGCTCATGCTCCTCTTTCACTATCATTAATCTTAAAACTTAAGATATCTCCTTCTTGGTAAGGATAAGAAGCCGTACTTACACTAGTATCCATTCCCGCAAATGTCGAATTAACAATGTATTGACCTGAATAAGGATTGTATAACGATAAGGTTAAACTAGTGCTAGTTCCAAATAAATCTCGACTGTTATTACCATTTCAAATATTAAAGGTATGATTAGTTGGATTAAAGTAAAAGACCCAACCAATTCCCCCTCACCGGTTTCTCGTAAATAAACAGAATTCACTTAAATTACCATCAATGCTTTCATAGCATTGAGCGGTAATGTCTCTTGCTACTGCTTTGATAGTGTGTTGAGTAACTGGTTTTTCAGTTTGACTATATTCAGTAAAAGTTTTTAAATTAGATGGTGAAGTAGTAGTACCTGTTACGTCATATGAAGTAATTAATCATTTAAATTGTAATGCTTCATAACTATAACATGCTTGTCCTTGGATAACTCATTGAATACCATTCGTCATCTTACTTAAATTATTTTTGCATCCAAACGGACAATTTAATCAGTTCTTATTTCAGGAACAATTTATTGGCAAATAAACTGCATAAGCGTGGGGGAATTGATTGCTAATAAATGCTTTATCCCCAATACTTTGTAAACTATTAGGAAACTTTAAACTAGTAAGATTATTGTTAGCAAATGCTAGTGCCCCAATACTTAATAAGTTGTTATTAAATGTAACACTACTTAATCCTTGACCATAAAATGCTCCAGCACTGATACTAGTTACTGCATAAAATGATCCACTTGTAACAAGGATGTTTGGAATTACTAAATCACTACTTACTTTTTTGCTAAAACCAAGCAAGGTAACAGTTTGGGCATTACTATTGTTAACACTAAATAGCAAAACATTTCCATTCGGACAAGTGTAAGTTAAAGTTGGATTATTGCTTAAAGTTGAAGTGTCAATCATACTGTTTTGCAAAGTTAAAGTAGGTGCACTATTTAATTGTTTAGCATTAACTGATTGAATACTATTAGTTAAAGAGGATGAATTATTATTAATGCTATTATTAGAAGTTGAAGTAGCATTGGTAGTTGATAATGAATTAGTACTTACTTGATTTGAAGAACTAGGATTGCTTGCTTGACTTAAACTTGAATTATCGATATTGCTTTGCGATGCATTAACATCATTATTTTTGGAATAAACAATACCTATTGCACATGATGCAGCAATGATACTTAAAGCCCCGATGGTGCTAAAAATCCCAATTAATTTCTTACTTTTTTTCATAATCAATTCCCTTTCATAAATAAAGAGTAAACAATACCCTTAGTTTAATGATTTTATTAAATATTAATGAATTATTTTTTTATTATGAAAAATTCTAATTCAAGATTTTTAAACTAGGAAATGATAAAAAAAGATGACAATAAAAGTCATCAATTAATGATTAAAAATAATTATAATCATTAATAATCAAACCTTATTATCAAAACTTTAATAATTTAACCACCTTACGCATGAAAAAGAAAAAATCAGATAGTTTTTGACAACGTTGACAGAAAATTGGGAAAATCTTAAAAGCAAGTGAAGATGCTTTAAATACCTATGATGTTAGTAAGTATATTCTTGATTTATCTTACTATCATTACACCAAGAAATTTAAAACTAACCAAGTATCAGTAATTAAAAGAATTCACATAATGGTAATTATTTTGGGAATCTTATTTTTTACTTGCTTACTTATTCAATTAATTTGATGTATTTTGCACTTAGGTGATAATTCTTTATATGGTATTGGCATTTGTCTATGCTCATTTTGAGCAATTTTAACGATTTTTATTACACCTTTTTCTTTTTGAATAATTCTTAAAAAATACTACCATGCGGTTAATTTAGCAATTAAGCACAATTCATTGTCAGCTAATGTTCAAGATTATCCAAAACTAGTTTATACCGTGATTTGAGCGTTTCGCACTCATCCAATGTTCCGATTTCAATACTATCAACAACCAGGGATAATTGTTGAAACGTGACATGCTCATAGTAAATCCTTCGCTCTTTTTATTGACCGACTAAACCAATATTATTTAGATCATGAACATGATTTAAAACTACCAACGATTAATCCAACTAATAATAATCCTTCTAATTCTAATGAATTACAAATTAATTAATGATTAACAATTTAATCAATTTAATAGAAGTTATGATGACTTCTATTTTTTATTATTCCTTTTATAAATGATAGTAAATATGAAAAAAAATTTTATCTAAACAATAAAAAAAAGTAAAAAATCTTAATGATTTAAAGTTGTTGATTAAGATTAAATTGCATCATTATTGCTTTAATAAAACAATTATTTGCAATGATAATATTAAGTCTTTTACCTATTTATTATTTAAAATTGATTAAGAAGAAAAAACTTGGAGGAATTAAAAAAGAAAAAAATGACTAATCAACAAAAAGATTTATATGAAAGAACTTTAATTGATTTAAGAAACATCTTAAATTCATTAAGCAAAAGACAATGTAGTGATAAAGATTACATTTATCTTTGCAAGAAATTAAAACAAATTTACCAAAAATTAAATCAAAATTATCCGAAATTAAACAATAATTACAAGAATTCACCAAAACGAGAAAAACATGTAAGCATTAATGATTATATTGCTGATGGATGGCCAGAAGGTCCGAATGACATGGATTATTAGCATCCATTCCTAACTATATTTATTAAAGGGTAAATTTTAAAAATGAGTTAACAAAAATGATGGCATTTAAATCATGTCATCATTTTTTACTTATTGATTAGCACCAATTATTTTAGTTATTAGTAATTAGGATTATTAATTGAATTGGAAGAAAAAGTACAATCTAACATATAAGAATTATCAACCATACTATTATTGGGATTAGCTGCTCAGTTAATAATCGAAGCAAGTGATTGGGCATAACTAGATTGATATGTACCTTGTAACATACCAGGTAAAATATTAAATTTCTTCCCATGCATCCTAATTTTTAATTATAAATTACTCAATCTTTGGTTGTTCCTTAACTATATTTTTTACAGGAAATAATAATGAGATAAATTTCTTATTGTTTTAAAAAGCAATTATTTTTATTAGTATTTAGACTTTACTTTATTAATTTATAATGTAACATCTACCAAACATTTTAATTTTGT
>JAGCPI010000033.1 GCA_017645255.1 bacterium | reverse complement strand
TTTCCAAAATAGCTTTTTTTCATTATTTTATACCTTATAATATTATAAATATTTATATACTAAATGTAATATGACAGGTATCGATATTTTCGTCTTTATCCTTGCCATTGTAATTTTAATTATTGGCATGTTGCTTTCGTACGCAGGCACTCCAGGTGGAGGCCTAGCTGCTCTAGCTGGTGAAGACTTAGAACTATTTAGAAAAACAAAAGACCGTGGTGCGATTAAGATCTTACAGATTATTATGTTTATTTTAGTAATTGTCTTAATTGCAGTCGGAATAACAATAAGGTTGGTACATTAAAAATGATTAAAAAAATACCATTTCATGAAATAATTGCTCAAGCATTGCTAAGCGAACATGGCAGACCAATTCCGTTGGCAATCTTAGTCAATAAGATTCGCCGGAATTATGATGTGAAGAATGCAAGGCAATTAGAAGCATCCATTAATGACATGATTAATGATGGTGAACTTAAACAATTAACAGTTTCCAAATCGTTAAAAATTCAACATTTACTTGGTGATGAAGTATTACCTAATAGTGTGCACCAAGGAATTTTACATATCAATGGCCATGGCCATGGAATTGTTGAATTAGAAGACAACAAAGAAGCTGTATTTTATATTCACAAAACAAAGCTAAACAATGCCTTAAATGGAGACACAGTTGAAATTGAAGAATTAAAAGAATATCCCAGTGTTGATGAAAAAACCCAATTTCACATGCATGATGCTCAAGTCGATAGAGTAATTGCACGCAAAAAGCATTTATTTAGTGGAACATTTCACAAAGATGATGAGCATCATACATATTTCATTGATGTTGATGACCCAAAGTTTTATTTACCCATTACTTTAAAAGACTGAGAAAAAGTTCCTAGTGACACCAAGATTTTAATGGATATTAATGAATTTGATAATGATGGTGCCATTGCGGAAGTTAAAAAGGAAATAGGCAGTGAAAGTAAAGTTGGAACTGATATTTCGGGGTTAGTGTATGATGCTGGATTTGAACCCGAATTTACTTTAGCAGCTCAAAAGCAAGCAAACGAATTAAAAATTGACTGAGATCCAGTTCATCCTGGTAGTAGACATGATTTAACCAAAGAAAATTTTGTTACTATTGACCCAAAAGAAAGTAAAGATTTTGACGACTCATTCAATGTCAAAGAATTACCTGATGGTAGTTTTATCTTAAATGTTGCGATTGCTGATGTAGGTAATTTCGTAAGATTTGAATCTCCACTGTTCAAAGAAGCTCTTCGGCGTTCTACATCCTTGTATTTACCTGACCGAACAATTCCAATGTATCCTTCCATTTTATCAGATGACTTGTGCTCAATTAATCCGAACGTTTTAAGATACGTAGTGAACTGTGAAATGCATATTGATCCAACTGGAAAATTATTAAGTACTACTGCGTATCCAGCAGCCATTATTAGTAAACGTCGATTTAATTATGATGAAGTAAATGCTTACTTTGCTGATCCTAATTCCTTACCAAATGATTCCCAAGAAATTAAAGACATGTTAAACGTTGGTAAGAAATTACACGAAATTTTACGTAAGAAACGAACCAACGAAGGTTTTATTGATTTTGATATTAAGGAACCAATTATTTTACTTGATGAAAATGGTTTTCCTTATGACATTAAAATCCACCAAACCGGAATTGCGCAACGCATGGTCGAAGATTTTATGTTGGATGCTAATGAAGCAGTTACTTTATTTGCTCTAAACAACAAGATTCCTTTTATTTTTCGCATTCATGACCGTCCTGAACCAAAGAAATTAGCAGAATTTAGTAAATTAATCAAGCGCATTCCTTATAACTCCCACCTTGATTTAGAACACTTTACTTCGCCTGACCTTGTAAAATGATTGCAAAGTAACGAACACCATAAAAAAATTGAAATTGCGCGAAAGCTGTTATTGCAATCAATGTCAAAAGCGATTTATAGTGAAAAATTAGCAGATCACTTTGGAATTGCAAGCAAAAATTATACTCACTTTACTTCTCCGATTCGTCGGTTCCCTGATACATTAGTAAGCGAATTGTTACACATGTTTATTTTTGAACCTGATGAATATACTGATGATGAACGAGAACGCATCAAGGCAAAAATTATTGATTACGCTAAACGTGCTAGTGATTTAGAACGCTTAGCAACTGACCTTGGCTTTGATGTCAACGAAATGAAATTTGCTGAATACATGACTCAATTCCTTGGCAAGCACTTTATTGCAACTATTACTTCAGTCAATAAATTTGGTACTTTTGTTCAATTAGATAACACCATTGAAGGTTTAATTCATATTACCAATATGGTCAATGATTTTTATAACTACGATGAAGAAACTTCGACTTTAATTGGTCGTAATACCCGTACTGAATTACATGTTGGCGATAAAGTTGAAGTTGAAGTAATTGGGGCTGATAAGCATACCAAGAAAATTGATTTCAAATTAATTGCTAAATTACCTGATGAAGAATAATGAAGATATTTTGTGTTAACCGTAAAGCTAATGCACTGTATACAATTGAAGAAACTTTTGAAGCAGGGATTGTTTTAACGGGGTACGAAGTAAAATCAATCGTAAATAATAACGTCAATATTGCGGATGCATTTGTCATTGCAAAAGGACAAGAACTTTATGTTATTAACATGAATATTGCCCAATATGCACATGCTAATAACATCGAAGTTGACCAATTACGAACTAGAAAATTATTGTTGCATAAGTGGCAAATTCAACAAATTGAATTTAAAGCAAAAAAAGACCGGTTAGCAATCATTGTTTTAAAAGTTTATGCAATTAAAAATAAGATTAAATTAGAAATTGCATTAGCCAAAAGCAAGAAAATTTACGACCGCAGAGAAGATATCAAAAAGCGGGATTTGAAACGCGAAATGCAACGAAAGTATAAGTATAAATAATGAACGTCTTTCAATTAATACCAAAACTTTATTTTAATGATCATTCTATTAACAATTTAACACATGAATTAAAATCCCAAGATTTTAATCATGTTTTTTTAGTCTGTTCAAACGCTGGATTTAATTCCCAAGCTTTTACTGACACCATTCAAATCTTAAAGCAATTAAAAGCTGATTACTTTGTTTACCAATTAAGTAATGATTATGTAAGTGCTGAAGAAATTTATGAAGCTAGCATTTTATTCAAAAACAAGAAAGCAAATTTGATTATTGTAATTGGGTCAAATGTTGCGATTGATTTTGCAAAAGTATTATCAATCTATGCTCCGAACAAAACAATTCACCATTCCGTTTGACATTTTATGCAAGATCCTGGAGTCATCCATTTCACTGCTTACCCAATTGTAGCAATTCCGATCAATTTCGCAATCGGAAGTTGCAGCAATGGGTTAAGTATTGTTTATAATGACGAAATGAAAATTGCCCAGGGGGTAATTTCTTATACTTCAACACCTAAAGTTGTAATTTTTGATGTAAATTATTTGCAAACAATTCCCCTAACCCAATTAAAGCAATACTTGCTTTATTGTATTCTTGATACTATTAATTGCATTCTTAATGATTATGATGAAAAAAATTTATGGACCATTAATTACAATTATGCAAATCTATTAAGCGTCATGCGTGCGACAATTACTTTAATGCATGATATTAATAACCAAGAATCATGAGACATCTTGATGCTCCAATCATATTTTAATGGGGGCAATTTAAATAAGTTTTCTTTACAATATCCATATGATTTACTAAGCTTATTTTTAGGAATGAATCCTTATTTGCACGTTGACTATACGAGTTTAATGAATACTTTATTTTTTGCTTATTGTAAGCATAAAATCGCATTAGATCCTTTATTTAAGGAAAACTTTAGGAAGTTAATGATTAAATTATTCAATAAGGATACATGTGAAATTAACATCTTACAACAATATTTAGGGCAAATTGTTGGTGATCTTAACTTAGCGATTAAAATTAATGACGAAAACATTGCGAACAAAATGATTCAAGAAGGAATCGTGCAATACCAAAAGAATTTTCTTGATGTAATTGAAACAACCAAAGAATCTTATAATGAACAATTAAACAAGACCACAACCTTGTTTACCAAGATTGTGTATGAATTTATTTAACAATGGCAGAATTTCAAATCATCCCCACTTATTTATTAGGTGAAGAAATTGCTGATAATTTACTTCAACAATTAAGAGTGCACAAAATTAAAAAAGTCTATATTTTTGAACAAAATATTGACCGCGGTGCAAAAATATTAAAAGATATAAAAAAAGGACTAGATTTCTTCAAAATCAAGTTTCATGAAGAACCGATTAATTTTGAAATCATTGATGAAGAAATTTTCAACCACTTATTACAATGCTTAAAAATCGGCTTACCAGAATCATTAATTGTAATTGGGTCTGAAACCGCAATTAACGTAGCAAAGTTAATTAATTTCTTATTAAATAACCGTAAAATTAATTCGTTGAACGACTTTATTCAAAATACTAATTGTGATGTTAAATTCCCTTTAAAAATTTATTGCATCTTGAATGATTTTACGACGGGGAGCGAAAATAACTTCCCTGGTATCTTAAAGGTTAAATACCACGATAAAATTACTCAATATGCCTTTAATGCAAATAGTATGCCAAGTACTATTTATGCGAATGTAGAGTTATATAGTTATTTAACTAATCAAGATATTAACCTTAATTTATTTGCTATTCTTATTCGTCTCATTGAACAATTTTGTGCAAAGAATTTAAATGAATGAATTAAAAATTACATCATGGGTAATGTTCAAACTGCCATTGATTTAATTGAAAATGCTACGTTTGATAAGACTACCAAATTAAAAAATTTAATCTGAACTAATTTAATTGCAAATAGTGGGATTAACAACATCATGGCCTATGGAGATTGATGATTACATATTCTAGCTTATGAAATTAGCGATGTTTTAGGTATTAAATTAGCAAATGCTTTATTAATTACTTACGAAAAATATTTCTTAGTTCGCATGCAAAACGATGCCTGATTTGCTAAAGTAATTGCTGATTTAAATGAACAAATTTATGGTTCAAGAGATAGTATGGAATTTATTAATCATTTAAACCAAATGGTAAATTCTTTACAACTAAATGAATTAAAAACAAAAAATCAACTCTTATTAGGTGATAAAAAAATATGTGACCAAATTTGCGAAAATGTGGCACATAAATTAGTAGGTAATAAACAAGGTGATGAATTAGAACAAATGGAAAATTTCTTGCATGCAATTATTGGCTAACGTTCAACGTATTTACTGATTAATAACCAACAAAACCATTTTGTTAAATGTCTCACGCCTCATGGTAATCAAGATAAAATGACCTTTCCAGGGATTTTTATCTTGATTTTTTCATCTTCCAAATAATTAACAAATTGGGGATAATAAGCAATATAGAAAATAGCAATCAACTTTGCGTTAATTTTAATTAGAGTTTGAATAGTTTGCAACCATTGTGCACTATATTGCACATCCCATTTCCGACTGATTAGATTATTTCCTTCGCGGTTATTCCTTCATCATCCTAATGCTTTATTAACGTATGCAACGCAGTGAGCATAATTAATTGCATAATTAAATAAGACTGAATCTTGATAATTAATGTCTTCAGTTAACGGTGGTAATAAGTAAAACAATTGGGTTTTATAAAATTTACACAAACTGGATGCTCATGGGGTACGGGCTTTTTCAATATTTTTCCTTTTTTGGTAAATTTTTGTTTCTTTACTAAAAATTACTTTTTCATAACGCAAAGAATCAATAATTTTTCCGTTACTCTTATATTTCATGGTTCACGCATAAAAATCAGTAATGATGACGTCAACATCTGATTCTAGATATTCGCTAATCGTATCAAAGCAGTTAAATACTAAGCGATCATCAGCATTTAAAATCGTAACATATTCCCCATGAATTAACTTATTTTTGACTAAATAATTAACAACACCACCTAATTCATGGTGTGGTGTTGTAAAATATTTAATGTTTGGATATCTTTTTAAATAACCATAAACCCATGTTTGCAAATCATCAGTACTTCCATCATCAACTAATAAAATTTCAATCTTCTTGAAATCATATGTTTGGTATAAAATTGAGTCCAAAGCACTATTAATAAATCTAGTTACATTGTAAGCGGGAATAATAATACTAAAATCATAGTCGTAAGTCATATATAATATATTTTATTATAATCTGCCTGCTTAGCTTTATTTCGGCTAGAGCGATTGATCCGTAATCAATAGGTAAACAGTTCGACTCTGTTAGCAGGCACCATAATTAATAAAAAAATAGTAAGTGGTTAAACTTACTATTTTTTATTTATCAATTTCACCAAAATTAGATAAATAATTAACTGGCGCGCCTGAAAGGAATCGAACCTTCGACCACATGCTTAGAAGGCATATGCTCTATCCCCTGAGCTACAGGCGCATTTAATTTCTTTATGTATAATAATAATTATAATAAAAAGTAAAAGAGTTTATTATATTTTTAAATTATAATAATCTATATACTAAATTACAGATACGATATTATAAAAGGATTTATTTTACATGGCAAATATTAAATCTAGTATTAAGTCAATTCGGCAAGAAAAGAAAGTTCGGGTTGCAAACCACGCTAAAATGGCAACTTTACGTACCAAGATTAAAGAAGCAAATGAACATCTAGATGTTAAGACCCAAAACGATGTTAATTCCTATGCTGATAATCTTGAAACAAAACACGTTATTCACAAGAATAAAGCAAACCGAATTAAATCACGGTTGGCAAAACGAATTAATAAGAATAAACAAGAAGTTAAACTAGGTTAATAAAAATAATTGATGATTAATTGTTAATCGTCAATTATTTTTTGTTTATTAGTTACTTAATCTTATTGTTTTGGATTTTGTCAATAAATTCTTGCTTGATATATTTTTCAACTGCAATCATTGCTCTTACATCATTTTCACAATATTTTTGTAAAGCTTGACTAGTAATTTTTCATTCCTCATCAGTAATCAAATTTTCTTTTATAAACAAACTTAAATAACGTAACATAGTGGTGTTCTTTGCAACATCCCCTTTATGTATTTCTTGTAATTTAGGATCATCATATCGTAAACAATCAACTGATTTCAAAATAGAACTTGGAACTAATTCGTTTATTAGTTTTTTAATTGTGTAATATCCACCTAAAGTTCTTGATAAGATGGGAGTAGTTGGAGGAAAAACTCGTGTATTTTCTGAATTTTTCTTTGTAGGAAATTTTTGTTGATTATTTTTAAAGAAATCCTTTAAATCAAAAATGTGATTCCTAATATATTCAATTTTTTTATGATAATCAGGATCTTTAATTATACAGTCCATATCTTGAAGTCTTCCTGATTCAAATGTTTTATTGTAAACGATATAAAGCGTTGGTTCGGGATTATATAATTTATCAACGATTTCTTTAAGCCAATCAATTGTAATTTTTTGTGGATCAATAATCATATTTTCCACTGATTCAATCTTATAATAATTCTTTGTTTTTATAATTGAATTTTGAGTAACCGTGTGATTTAAAGGAATTGCTCCGTTAATTGGAGGAATTGCAGGATCAATTGATTCAAAATCAAAGTAGACACGATTGGGAATTTCTTGCAGTTCTTTTCATAAAATATTTAATTTTGTTTCGTCAATTTTAAATTCTTCACCATCAAATAAATCAAAATAACTTTTGGAAATTAATGACTTAAAATTACCAAAATTATTGATATCAATTGGATGCTTTTGAATTTCATTATAAGCCTTTAACTGTGATTTAAAAACACTTCCAGAAAAATTGTAGGGAAAATATTCTTGGTTTTTTTGTGGATTATTTAAGTATCTAGTTTTAAATAGTTCCCTGCATTGATTTTTAAATTGGCAATCTTTGTATTTTGAGTTGCATTTATCACATGGAACTAATTCAGAAATTTTATCCTTTATCATTTTTCTTTCAGCGATTTCATCAATTTTTTGATAAAAAGTTTTTCCCAAGTCTAAAAATAGTTTACATTTGTCAATTGTTTCAGCTGGTATTTTGGATTCTTCAAATTTTTGCTTATTTGAAAACGATTCATTAAAAACAATATTTAAAACATCATTTAGATAAACACCACTTTCTTTTCCAGTTTTAGATTCTTCTTTAACTTTTAAAAAATCACTTTCTTTTTGATAAAGAATGGAAATATCTTTAATTTTGTTGAAATCTGGTTTATCAGGATCAGCTTTATTTTTATCTAAATTAATAAATTCATCGATAATAAATGGAATTTGACTTTTTTCACCACGTTTACATTCAATTAAGCATAGTAAATAATTATTAACTTTTAAATAACTATTTTCTAAAACAAATTTTTGAAAAAGCATATCTAAAAAATTAATTAATTTTGACTTTGATGAACCCTTTACTTCAATCAAATAACATTCATCAGAATTAAGATAAACAATGCAATCACATTTAGTTACATATTTGCATCCATTTTTAGTTTGACTAATAAATGTTGGTTGAAACAAAATAAAAGTTTTGGGAGACACAAAAAAGTGTATATGTCTCCAAAAAAATAACATTAATGGCAACTAAAATGGTTGCCATTTTTTTTTATAATTATTCGTGATAGCAAAAAAGGAGAAAATAAATGAAATATTCCACAGAAAATAAACACAAAAATAATGTAAAAGACGAAAAAAGAGCAAAGAAATTTGAAGACGATTTTTCTAATCAAGACCATGAATTATTTTTAACTTTAAATCGAGAAAGATATCAACTTGTTTCCTGACGCAAAAAATGAATTTTATATTCTAACGTTTGAGTTGAAATAAACCGACGTTATTATTATGATAAGTTTGATAAGAATTACGTTTACTTGCTAGATAGAAATTTAGGAATTGAAAAATACCAACATTTTTTAGATGATGACAAGCAAACAATGTTTGAAATGATAGCAATAAATAAAATGACTTTTAATCAAGTCAGAAGAGCATTTAGAAACCACATTTCTACTGCTACTATTCAATACTTGATAAAAAGTCAAATTCCAAATATCGTTACTTATTCTATCACTAATCCCCAATTATTTAAATTTATTTACATCGATATTGATGATACATATTTGTGCTTAAGAATTAATAACAAGGGTGTTAAATATAAATTTAGAGTCATCCATTTCTATCAATATTATGATGAAATAAATAATAAATTTATTAACGAAATAAAGATGGTGATTGTTACAAAGTGCAACGCTCTTGAAGTTGATGATAAAAGTTTAACTTTGAAGCAAATTAACGCAGTTATTGCTAAAAACTACGGGGATAGATGCAACTTTAAGGTATTTGTAAGTAGTGATGGAGCAAGAGATTTAAAAGCAATTGCTGAAAGGCTAAATGCAATGCATGCTCTTGATAGATTTCATGCTATAAGTTGAGTAGAACATACATTTAAAACTGAACAATTAAAACAAATCAATTGATTGCTAAACAATTCTGCTAATAAGCATTCTCACAAAATCAATTTGAAAAAACAAATTCTAGAATTAGTTCTTGCAGGTAAAATTGATGAAGCAATTTGCAAGTTAACGAACCTTAAGGAAAAATATCCATTTGCTGTGCATCAAATTAATGCATTAATTAGATATCTCGATCACAATAAAGAAAGTATTATGACTTGGCAAGATCCTAATTATTATGGAAGTTTCACTGAAACATATTGCCAACAATTAGTTAAAAGCTATTTTGGAAATGTTGGAAGATGTTTTTCTAAAATAACTTTTATCAAAATGCTACAAGCTAATTGTATGGTAGTATTTTAATGATAATTTAAGTTAGCAAATTTATTCACTATTTATAAAATTGCATCCAAAAAAATTTCTCGTTTTTAGTCTTCTAATCTTTTGATAATTAAGTAAAAAAAATCGTGCAAAAATTAAGAAATTTTCTTCTTAATTGATTTTGCTATATGCTAAAAAATATCATGATTATTTTTTAATTTTTGATATCATATTTTCAGTTGTCATTAAAGACACATATACAAAAATTTATGTGTCCCA
>JAGCPI010000032.1 GCA_017645255.1 bacterium | reverse complement strand
CCATATGCATCCTATCAACGAGGCTCCAATGAAAACCTAAATGGGTTAGTCAGAAGGATGTACAAAAAGAAAACAAATTTTAATGAAATTACTGATGAGGATATTTACAACTTACAAGAAAAAATTAACAACATGCCACGGCAAATGTTTAATTGAAAATCAAGCAATCAAATTTTTGATGAAATAAAAAAATAGGAGTAAAAATTCTCCTATTTCTTGTATAATTTTCTCGAAATACAAGTGTTGCACTTGAACTTGCAATTCGGGAGTAGGTACGAAAAACTTACCTACTTTTATTCTTTCTACATAACTATTATTTATAATATTTTTTATTAAAGAGGAGAAAATTAAAAATGGAAATTAAAAAAGAAAGCCGCATATTTGGAATTAAAGCATTTAGAAATATTGGCTTTGATGACCAAGGTACTCCAACTAATGAAAAATTGTATTTGAATTACAGTCTGAATAAGGAATACTTAGGTGATTTAGTCATTCTAATTGGTCCTAATAATTCTGGTAAATCGAACGTCCTTGATGCATTAGAATGTTTTGCTAAGTATAACATTACTGATCGTGATAAAAGTGATAACTTCATGAATGATGACCAATTAAAACCAAATTTAAGTTTAGTTGAATTTATTGATGATAAACCACATCAGTCATGAAACTTGAACGTAAACAATGAATTAGAATACATCGACAGTAATGGACAAAAATATACCAAACCCCGCTTCGATATAAATAATTATATTGATAGAATAAATGATACTAATGCTGCTAACTACTACAATGATTACTTTCATATTATGCAAAGTGGCCAACTTGATGTTAATTTTGACATAAACACTTGCAGACAAATTAATTATGTAAATGGTGGTTACCAACAAATTAAGTATGATGTTGCTAAAATTAAAGAATATTTCAAACTAATTTATCAAAAATTAATAGAAATATATGAAGACTCCATAAAAAATCCGAATGGTTTATACAGAAACCGAAATGGTTACCAAGTGTCCATCACCCAAATACTAAATATGATGAAAAGGTATAATGAAATAAGTACCTTCTTAAATGATTATGCTGCTTATTTAACAAAGGCAAAAAATTTTCCTAGTACAATTCCAAATTTGCCAAAAATTATTAGGTACAAGCAACAAGATATTAATGATAAAGACTTAAGTTGCACTCCTGATAATGTAAATAAGAATGATTTTTTTAAATCAATCTTAAAAGTTATTAATGGTGATGAAGGGCAAATTAATAATGCTTATAATACCGCAAAGCGTAATAATAGCGATGGTATTTTAGAAACAACATCTGATCACTTAAATAAAAGTCTATTAAAAGTTGCTGCTTACTTTAACAAATTATATTGTCTTGAAGACAATAAGTATTTGTTTAAAATTCGTTTGGAAAGTAATAAAGTAAGTTTTAATATCTTTAGGGAAGAAAATGATGGTAGTAAAGTGGCTTTAGTATTGAATCACCAATCCACAGGATTTAGATGATTTTTTGATTTCTTTTTCCACGTTTTTGCTTCCAATGATTTAACTGCAGGTGATATTATCATTATGGATGAACCTGCTACTAACTTACACGTCCGGGGGCAAGAAGAATTGCGGAGGTTCTTGAAGCAATTTGCAATCAATAACGCAATCACTTTTGTAATTGCTACTCATTCACCATTCCTAGTTGACTTAGATTATTTAGATGAAATTAGGCTGATTTGTTTGCAAAATAATGAAGTAGCTAAAATCAATGATAATTTTACCACCGTTAATCCTGATGATGCTGATTCATTATTAGCAATTAGAGAATCATTAACAGTTAGAAATAGTATTTTATTAGATCCTCGCCAAGTGGTAGTATTTGTCGAAGGAATCACTGATTATAACTATTTTGTAGCAATGAAAGCAATTAGTCCGCTTTATAAGCACATTGTGTTCTTACCAATTAATGGAGTTGGTAAAGAAACAACTGATAAAAAACGACGATTACGCGAACTACTTCGGATTAGAAGTTTAAATAGCATTGTGCTTACTGACGGTGATAAAGCAGGGGATGAATTTAGTGATTTAAATGATGATAATGAATATCAATTAAAAATCTTAAAGTTGACTGATGTTAACCCTGCCTTTAAAGAAGTAGAAAACTTATTTTCTAGTGAGGACGCAACTAAATTCAATGTTTCTTTAAAAGATAGTGGTATTTCTGCTACTTTTAAGAAAATTATCCTAAAGCATCCGGAAGAAATATCAAAAGATACCATTGATAACTTTAATGAAGTGTTTAGTAAAATTGTTAGCTTAATTAAAAAATAGTAACCTTATTTAACTTGTACCAGCTATAATCATCATTCAATTCATAAAACTTTAATTAAAAGTATAGTAATAAGAATTTTTTTGTATTTAATTGAATTTGTTAAGTTTGCTTACTGGAATTCTCATTGATTCATATAATCGTAAAAGAAATAAGAATTATTACTCAAGCATTAAGTATTAATAAAACAAGATATGAAATTTAAGTGCAATGACTTTAAGAAGTTGTTCACTTTTTTTATATCAAAAATAATAGATTAAAAGAAATAGAAACAGCATGTAAACAATTACATGTAATGATTAATTCAAAAAAATAATTCCTTTTTTTAAATCTCTCTTAAAAAATGTTTAATAAAAAATGCAATAACTAAAAAGTCATTGCATTTAAATTACTAGTATCAATCACTATTTGAAAGTTCATTATTTTTTATAACCAATGAAGTAATTTTTCTTGATTGTTTGAATTAAAGAAATTAAATTAAAGTTTGCATGAAGATTCGCACTAAAAATTAAATAAATTGCTAGATTCATTTCGCTATGATCCTTTATTGCGTTGATATAAATTGTGAGTGCTATTTTTTGGTTAAGAAAGTATTTTTGTATTGGCAATATTAATTTCATTAATTTCTTATCAATAAAAATTACACTTATTCAACTACTTAAAGTAATTACTCAAAAAATAGCACATATTACTGCTAAAGCAATAAAGGATATAGAAGTAAGAGGTCAAGAAGCAAAGGTGCTGATCACAAAACTAACAATAAAGAAAATAATGGAAATAATTCGCAAACCAATACTTGCAATAGTTCAAGATTTAAGTTGAATAAATTGCTTAAATTCAGTATTTGTAATTTTAAAATTTTGCTTATTTAAGATTTGAGAATTAAATGCTAATTCTGGAGTTATGCAGTCTTTATTAAAATTTAAGTCAGTATTTAAGGGGGAGACATTAATTTGAACATCACTACTTGCTGGTTTATTTGCTTCTAATTCTTCCTTTAAATGTGCAAATGCATTTTGATTAAACCAGCGTGAATTACCAAATGCTTCTAATCACGCTTTTTGCTTATTTCAATTTTCTTGTGCACTGATTGGTGGTGACTTTAATAATTGAGCAGTCCATTTTGCTAAATAAACATCAGTAAAAGTTTCACTACCTGTAAATCAATAAGCATATAAAGCACGCTTTCACTAAATTTTCACAATGTGAAAATAGTAATTTACATATTTCTTAGTATAATTTGCATTATATTTTTCAATGTTTAATACTTGTTTAGCGATTATTTTATCAATGTGCATTCATGTTGGAATAAGCGATAAAAATAAAATTCATCAAAAAACATTCAAAATAAAAAGACCATATCACCCATTAATTGCTCAAAAATAACCACCAACAAGAATAAAAACGTCAACTAAAATCAGTCCTAAAGTTAAATCAGTTAATTTTATACAGAGACAAATAATTGAAAGTTTATGGATTTGCTCAATCGTTTTTTTATCTTTTTCTTGAATTGAAAAAGTTGGTAAAAAAGGAACAAAACGAAAATACTGATAATCATAAAATAGAACTTGATTCATGGCAATTACTAATTATCTAAATTTTATTTTCGTCATCTAATTGCTTCATTTCCTTTAAGTTCCTTTTTTTTCAATATTTTTTACCATTACGTAGTGATTTAACTTTCAAATTAAATCTTACCTTTTATGCTTTATTTAGAGTTAGTTTAAAAGTTATATTGCTTTTTAAATGCATCAAATAATTTATAACGAAAATATTGATAAATTTCATCATCAAGATTAATCTCTAAATTATCAAAAATCTTAAAATGCTTTAAAAAGTCTCACCAACCTTTTTTTGCTACAGTAAATAATCCGTATAAATTATTAGTGAAAGTTTTACTAACAATAATCATTTGGTGTTGCTCATCATACATGCAATCATCAATGCAAGTTTCAACGATCCCAAATGGAATATTTTCAAAACCTTCTTTTGCTAAAAAAGTTTCAACTTTTTTATTGGTAATTGCTAAATAATTAAAGAAAAACTTTAATTGAATTCAGTTAAAAGTTTGGTCACTATCTAATGTTTTAGGATCAACAAGTACATAATTTTTTGCAAAATAATGATCGGCATAATTAACCACACTTTTAATTCCTTCTTTATTTAGTTGGTTAAATTCTTGATTACTTAAAGTATTAACAATTACTTTCTTTTTTGCTTGGGCAAAATTAATTAATTGATTAGCTGGATCATTATTAATGATTAGATATTTATAAGGTTGACGTTCACTAAAATATTTAAGCACAATTTCTCTAATATTAGGTGATTGGGCTTCATTAGCATTTTGATCAGCAAAATGATCTAAAATGGTTTGGTAAATAATTAATTTATCCTTATCGGGTAAGTTTTTAAGAATGTTAATGATTTGTTCAAAAACTTTACTTAATACTTCTTGTTGTTGCATTTCCATTGAAAAGGTTAAGGTTAAACTGTAACTAAATAAAAGGGGAATGAAAACTTGGTTATTAGTTTCAATGCAATATCCATTAACAAATAATTTACCACTTTCATTTTCATCATTACTAATTAATAAATCACCATCTTTGGTATGATAAATATGCTTTCAAGATTCATAACAAACAAAGTGGCTTTTAATTTCTCTTACATCATTACTACTAATGTTAGTAAAAGTAAGCATCGTTCCAGTCACTTTGGTTGGTTTATTATCACATGCTCATGCTAAGCAGGGAAAGGGATCTAACATTCCATCCTTATTGATGATAACTATTTCATTACTACTGCTAGGACTGGTTCACAAAATGTGCACATTACTATCATGTAAACTTGTAATACAAGTAGTCAAATCCCAAATGGTTAAAGGAATTTGCAACGCATTGCTATCCATGATTTCCCGGTCAAAAGAATTGTTCCCAATAAAATCACTTAATTTCAAAACAAATTCATCATCATTGATGATTAAAGTTTTGGTAGTTTCATTATAATCTAGCTTGATTTGACTAGTTAATTCCATTAATTGGTGAAAAGTATATAAATTAGCAATCAATTCACATAAAGCGGTAATTTTATCTCCATCAGAAGATGGAGTTACATTTAAATCAAAATATTCCATGATTATTAATAAGTTATTGTTCGCTATTATTAATGTTATTTAAAGAATAAACAAATTTCACTAAATATTAATGACGATGAGGTAATTTTTTACTCATTAATTATTTATAAAATTTTTAGATTGAAAGTAGATGAAAGAAATCTATTTATAATAATAACATTAATTTATTAATTAATCTATGAGAAAAATTAAATTAATAGGATTAAAAGAAAGGAATAAAAATGGCTAATCAATACGAATCATTAGTTAAAATGGCTGAAAAAAACCGCCAAATGTTAGAACAAATTTATCTGATTTTTGCAATTAAATGTGATACAACAAAACGGTTTACCGAAATGTGTGATAAATTGCATCAAGACCAAATTCTTGATGATGAAAAACTTCGCGATCTTCACCATTACCAAGAATTTAATAACAAGATTTTACATTCAAGTATTAAAGAACAAGAAGAAATTTGTGCTACTGAAAAGCACTTTGCTGCTGCAAATAAGGAATTAAGCGAATATCACAAATTTCTTAATGGCTTATTAGCAAAAATCCAAAAACATAATAATAACTAAAAGTTAATTTAACAAGTAAAGAAGAAGCAATTCTTCTTTATTTTTTATTTTCCATCAACTTGTAAATAAATAAAAAAGATTGCACCACAATGCAATCTTTTTTGTTATTAAATTTTAATCAACCATTATTGGATGTTAGATTGGTTAACAAAGTCAAAATTATAAGAAGGATCATTAATATAAGAACGATAGTTGGAGTTTGGTAAACTACTTGCATTTTCAAGAATCTTAATTAATCCTCCAGCTAGATTGCTGGTGTAGTGACTTAAGAAACTGTTAGCAGGAGACATTACTCATCTTCCTAGGTTGTATAATGCTTCGTATTCACAACCTTTGAAGTATGAGAAATAGTTAGTTCCATTTGGTCATTCCACAATGTTAGTGTATGCAAGATTTCTAGTTAAATTCATGTAATCTTGACCAGTACCAATTGGACCCATGTTATAGCTAGTTGGACTTGATGGCAATACATCAACATAACCATTTAAACCCCAAGTAGGATCAAAGGTAATTCATTCCTTATATTGCGGAATTCAAACTTTTACTCATGCATGCACATCATTACCATATCCATAGGAATTTGCTAAAGTATAAGTATTTCATAATTGCATGGTTGGAGTTAATCCTCGGGTGTTACCATCTTGACTAATGGTATTACCACCAACAATGACACTGACAAATCCAGCAATTTTTAGCATGGCAGCATCAAGTGCTGAATAATCCCCACACACCCCACGTAAGGTTTGGAAAATTTCGTTAACAGTCACATCATATGGTGCAGGATCAGTTCCTCACACATAATCCATGTTCTTGCTTACTCAGTCATTAATGGCAATGACTTGGTCAACTGGATTGGAGTATGCCATAGTAATATTGTGTACAACTTGTACCATTGCATTGCTTGGGTTATACCAGTTTCACATTTCATCACTGGTTTCTTCTGCCCCCACAAATGCCACGTTCATGATTTCACTTTGAGCATCAACATATCCAACATGGGCATCAGCTGGGTTGTAATATTGATCATATGGAGAAGGACTTCATTCTCCACTTGGATTATAGAAGTCCATGTCCGAATTAGCATCATAATTTTGCATGGAAGTGCAAGTAATGCCACTAGTTGAAACATTAAAGGTTTTAACGTAATCAGAACCTACCACATCATAACCATATGCAGTTTGTTGCCCATTGGAATAAACACTGCGAATGTAAAAATCTGATCCATACAACGAATAAGTATCTCCGTTAGCATATGGTAAACTATCAACTCAGTTAACAAATGATTGAATGGTGGTAGATGTAGTATAAGTAAACTTGTTGACGTTACCATTAATTTCAATTACCATTCAACCACTCTTATTAAAGTCTCCACTAGTACTTGGTGCAGTATTTTGGTAAGTTTGGTAAGCATTACAATAAGCAGGGAAATATCGATCAATACCTGATAACACTACTTTTTGGGTAAAACCATCAAATAAGATGGTGGAAGTATAGTTTTGACAGGTGAAGTGGATGCACGCGTTGCTGGGGTTATCCCCTTGTACGTGCGATTGATAAACCCCTGTACCATTAGTATAAATATTAACAATGCTACTATCACTAACTGCAGTATTAATGCCTGCTTGTTCTAATGTAAAATCCCCATTGCCATTACTGGTAGTGTAATAGTTATAGTTCGTACCATTAACATTTAATTCCACATCAATATCAGTATTTGCAACAGTGTTACCACTAACAGTTAATTCATCTTTAGCTGGATTATAAGAAAGATTATTTACGGTAGTACCACAGTTAGTAACAAAAATTCCGTTTGGTTTAATGACATAATAAGTAATTAAGTTTTGGTATTGCGTTCACGCAGTAGTTTCATTATAGTAATAATTTAAATTACCAATTCCATCTTGGGCATTGGAAGCTATGTAAACAGCTTCGTCGCCGACGTTGTCTGCTACTTGCCATCACACAATATCACCATATTGGAATGACACTCCACTTAATGAACTTAATGTATTTGATCATTGAATAGCAGTATTACCATAACTGTGCACAATGTATTGGTTAGTGTGAGGGTTGTAAATATTTAAATAAACTTCCCCCCCACTGGTAAGCCAGGTGGTTTCACCAAAGATTCATTCACCAGGATTCATGATGTCAATTTTCATGGTGTTAGGATTAAAAATAATCCCATTATTTTGCTTACCATCCATGCTTTCAAACCAAATGGCATAATCACTTAAACTATTTGGAGCAGTATATGCTGTTGCATATTGATTTGTATCATTAGTAAATGAACTTTGGGGAGTATAAGAAGTATAGTCAGCTGATGCTCCTGGCCAGTTATTTTCATCATAAGCATTCGCATACAGTTTATATTGCGTACCTAAATCAGTTGTAGTATTTGGCACATATGAAACAATTACTCACGCATCTTGATCAGGTTGAAAACTATATACTGCCGTGTTTTGAATAACAAATTGCACATTTGCTTGCAATCTGTTCATATTATCAAAACAACTAAATGGACAAGTTAATCAATCTTTACTTCATTGAGTATTTGGACCTAAATTAACTGCATAAGCATGCGGGAATTGGTTACTAATAAATGCTTTTTCACCAATACTTTGCAATCCGCTTGGTAAATCTAAACTAGTTAAATTATTATCAGCAAAAGCCATGGCCCCAATGGTTTGCAAGTTAGAATTAAAGTTAACATTACTTAATTGACAATCATAAAATGCACTAGCAGCTACAGCTGTGACCGCATAAAATTGGTTATCATTCGTGACAAAACTTGGAATGGTTAAATTGGTGGTGCTTTTACCACTAGCAAATCCTAAGACAGTTACACTGTTCGAATTATTAACACTATATTGCAATAATCCAGATGTAAACGTAGTTGTATTTAGTTGCGGAGTAACTTTTTTTAATTGAGCAAGTTTGGCATTAATTTGACTAACATTATTTTGAAAAGGAGTCGGTTTAATAATTCCATTGTCATTTACATTGTTATTACTACTTGCTTGCTTACTTGAAGAAGTTGTAGTTTTTGTTAAATTATTAGTTGAATTAACACTTGAATTGTTAGTTTTGGTAGCAATTGGATTAGCATTATTAGATTGACTTGGCATGCTAGCAGTTGCATTCGTACTGCTTGCTTCATTAGAATATTTTGCAGTGATGCAAAATGCACATGTTGCAGCAATAACACTTAAACCACTGATTGCACAAAAACTACCAATTAAAATTTTCGTTCGTTTTTTCATCTTACTTACTCCTTTGATTAATTGTTACTTAAACTATTTTGATAATAAT
>JAGCPI010000031.1 GCA_017645255.1 bacterium | reverse complement strand
GATGTAAACTAAAACAATAATACGAAGTAGTTGTAAAAGTGTTCATTTCATTACCGTACCGCTTTGATGTAAACTAAAACTGTTGGTACTCTCAGTGAAACAATTCGGATATTTCATTACCGTACCGCTTTGATGTAAACTAAAACACACCTTAGGAAACGGTGCAAAGGAACTTGATTTCATTACCGTACCGCTTTGATGTAAACTAAAACAAATTGCCCCATGGCAAGCCTATAACGTGAATTTCATTACCGTACCGCTTTGATGTAAACTAAAACATTCTTATATTGGTGATACTCTTCAAACAAATTTCATTACCGTACCGCTTTGATGTAAACTAAAACCCAATCCAAGTAAATATCGCCAATCGAATTATTTCATTACCGTACCGCTTTGATGTAAACTAAAACCGACAATACCAATGACATCGTTTATTTTTGATTTCATTACCGTACCGCTTTGATGTAAACTAAAACCGTATGTACCGGTTTTAAAACCTTGACTAAATTTCATTACCGTACCGCTTTGATGTAAACTAAAACAATGGATGAATATACCCCGACCGCTTTTGGATTTCATTACCGTACCGCTTTGATGTAAACTAAAACAGCAACCCAGCGGTTATCAATCCAAACACAATTTCATTACCGTACCGCTTTGATGTAAACTAAAACTCATTTGATTTGTTTAATTCAGTCATAATTATTTCATTACCGTACCGCTTTGATGTAAACTAAAACTGGTTGTATCTTTTACAATATTCACTTTCTATTTCATTACCGTACCGCTTTGATGTAAACTAAAACTGTCTTAATTTCAGAGTTCAAAAATTTCAAATTTCATTACCGTACCGCTTTGATGTAAACTAAAACTTATCTTCTTGTTCCTTCTCACCCTCTTTTATTTCATTACCGTACCGCTTTGATGTAAACTAAAACACTTTGCAAGTTGTTTGCCATTCATACAAAATTTCATTACCGTACCGCTTTGATGTAAACTAAAACTATAATCAGTGAGATAGATTTTCAAACTTAATTTCATTACCGTACCGCTTTGATGTAAACTAAAACCGAATAATAGGTATCTGTTGCATTAGCTGAATTTCATTACCGTACCGCTTTGATGTAAACTAAAACAAGTTATTTATCAACCTTTAGTAAACTTTAATTTCATTACCGTACCGCTTTGATGTAAACTAAAACTACTTAACTAAATTTTTATCTGATACAGTAATTTCATTACCGTACCGCTTTGATGTAAACTAAAACATTTTTAGGTTTATATTATATTTCTTTCTTATTTCATTACCGTACCGCTTTGATGTAAACTAAAACTAGATACCAAACATTACGAGGAACAAGTCGATTTCATTACCGTACCGCTTTGATGTAAACTAAAACTAGTAATAGACAATCCGCCTAATGTTCCTAATTTCATTACCGTACCGCTTTGATGTAAACTAAAACAATGACACTGACTCCATTAAGTTCAAAGTGATTTCATTACCGTACCGCTTTGATGTAAACTAAAACTAAAGTTTGGGCGTTAATTGGCACACTGTTATTTCATTACCGTACCGCTTTGATGTAAACTAAAACCCGCTCAATGTTTGGCCAATGGTCTTAAGTATTTCATTACCGTACCGCTTTGATGTAAACTAAAACAGCAAAGTTCTAAAACCAATCAACTTAGATATTTCATTACCGTACCGCTTTGATGTAAACTAAAACGAGACAACTATACTAAGAAACATCACTTGGATTTCATTACCGTACCGCTTTGATGTAAACTAAAACTTTCAGCTAGTCAAAGTTTTGGCAATGCGAATTTCATTACCGTACCGCTTTGATGTAAACTAAAACGTGGGACGGTTGCACTTCCTGGCACTAGATATTTCATTACCGTACCGCTTTGATGTAAACTAAAACACAAAATAACAACGTACTTTTTATTCAGTTATTTCATTACCGTACCGCTTTGATGTAAACTAAAACTAATGCTGAATACGACCGACGGTTAGACCTATTTCATTACCGTACCGCTTTGATGTAAACTAAAAATATCTATAATTTTCACTTAAACAGTAGCTAAAATTAGCTCAAATATTAACCTATATTTATTACCATTAAACTTAATTAATTTATCTTGCTAAATATTGTTGTTTACCTTTTAAAATAAAACTATAAAGGTAAACACAAAATGGCAAGAACCAGTAAAAAGAAAGAAACCAAAACAGAAGCATCTTCCAAAGTAAATAAAACAACTGATGATAAAGATGTTAGTAATGAATGATTAGTTATTGCAATGCTTGCTCATAACTTATTAGGTGAAGTAATTGAAGCAATTGAAAACGGAAATCTTACTATTCCTAACAAATCAACATTTGATGTTGAAGAATTTAAAAACAAAGTTGGTTTTATTGAAGCAATTGCTGAAAAAGCATTTAATGAACAAAAAGAAGCTGTAGATAGTCCCGAAAATAAAAATCGAAAGTTAAACTAATTTCTCAATGATAGCAAATTAAAAGAAGGCGAAATTAATCGCCTTCTTTTTTGCTATATAACTAATTATTTTTAGGTGTGCCTAATTCATTAAAGATTTCTTTAAATGGTTTACGGTTATAAACATTACCCAATGGATCTAATTCGATTAAATCAACATATTCCTGCATAGAACTAATTGGTAGGAAGAAACGATCCTTAATTATCGTTGCTAAATCGCTACCATCATTTTTACCACCACTAACATTTAAAATTTTTACTTCAAATGCATTATGTCCTTCATTGAAAGACCCTAAACAATATATTCTTAAATAATTTAGATTGCTTCCTAAATTATTAATAACTTTACCTAATTGTTTGTGTGGAAAGTTATTTAAATCTTCAATAAATTTGTTATTTAACAAAAATGTATTTCCATAATAAAGTGATAATGAATTTGAATTAGGTTCAATATTTCTAGCAATTAATTCTTTATTTAATGCTTCATCATTAATATATGTTTCTTGCTTTTTACCATCAAATTTTAAGAATTTAACCGTGATATTAATTGGCACTATTTTACCATCTTTATTTTTATATAAACGAACATATGAAGGTTTTAAGCTTTGCTTAATACCACCTAATCGATTCCGATTCTTCAAAGCAAAATAATTGCTAATTTTTTCTTTGATTCTTAAGAATCTAACTTTAGTAAAGCGTTTTTCGTTATAGACACCATCTTTATAGATAGGAATAAATGTTTTTATTTTTTGAGTCAATTCTTCCAAATAATTTAAGAATGGATTGTAATGTTTAAGTTTACTTTCTTTACTTGTTTTAACATATTCTGGTTTATTAAAAATTTTCTTCAATTGAATGTAAATTGGATCATTGATTCTTATTAATAATGATTTAGCACTTTCAGTATCATTACTAAAATATAGTTCTTTCCATTTTAGATACGTTTTATCATCAATTTCTGCTAATAAATTAATTTTAGAAATTGCATATTCTTGATTACCATCTTTTTTGTATCCATAAATTGTGTCATCAAAGAAACCAAAATTATTTCTAGTAATAATTGGTCTACTAAATTTAACATAAAACTTATCATCAGTGTTATTGTTAATACGCTTTAATTGTTCTCCCAGTAATTGGGTAGCTTTTGATTTTAGTCCGTAAAAAGTACTGATATCTTTTTCATCATCTAATTTCATTACTTCACCAGTGATAGGATCAGTCAATTCCTTAATGTAACTTGGATTATCTTCTTTTTTGCGATATCATTCTAGAATATTTTTTATTTTTTGGTTATTACCCAAATAAGCAATAATCGTTGCATCAATAGCGTGGTGATTATTAATCAAACGATCTTTATCAAGAATTAATGGTTTACCATTAGCATCAACAAACAAATTACTTCGAGCATAGTGGGTCATGGAACCATTGGTGGCAATTATTCTTGTTTTATTATTGCCAATATTCTTTTCAAAGAAAGCTTGTAAAGTATTTAAAAGTACTTTCGTACCATATCTAGTATCACTTAAATTTCGACCAATAAATCCTTCTCAATTAGTTTCTTCTCTTAACAAGTAATCACGTTTCTTGCTATCAATCTTCTTATTTTGATATAGTTTAATTACTCGATCTTTAAATTCTTTATATTGATTACCTGATAATCATTGAAATGGAGTCCGATTACCTTTTTCTCGGTTATTTTCAGTACTTGTTAATACTTTATTTGCTAATGAATCAATACCAGAAATTGAATAAGGGATTGCGTGATCAATTTGATATGCAGATGGAGAATGAAGTAATTTGTTTAAATTTTCAATTTTTGAACCATCATATAAATCATAATGATCTTGTTGTTCTCATAAATAAGCTTTCAAGAATTTTTGCCCACTATTTAAATCGTCTTCAGAAAGGCCATAATCTTTAATTAAATGTTCTTTGAATGCTTTATTTTCTTTTTGAAATTTAGTAATTAATTTCTTTTCTTCACTGGAATTTTTATCACGAGGCATTTCAATCGTAATTGATGCTAGTTGGTATCCTTTTTTATAGCATCATAGTTTCAGAATCTTATTAATTACGTTTATTGCTTGAATATAAATTCGTTTAGCATTTGTTGATAGAATTTCTTTACTAAATAAATTCTTAGCTAGATATTTAGTATTTGGAATATCTTTCTTAACATTTGCCATGATTTGATCATGAAAATAGCTAGATTGATTTAATTCTTTATTCCAGTTATTATCAATAAATTGCAACATGGCCTTACTACTTAAACTAGCGGTAGAGCTAAATCCACTTTTTAATAATTCAACTAATTTTTCTGCAAGTTCATTTTTATTATTAATTTGATGGTCATGCAAATAATGAATTAAATTTTCAAGTCGTTTTTGTTTATCTTGAGGAGCACTAGCAAGAACATTAAATATTTCTTGCATTTTATTAATTAAATCGTCATTAAATTGATTATCTTTAATTAGATGCAAATCATTTTCTTTAATTAAACCACAATCAAGTAAGAAAGAAGCAATTGCATAAGTAAATTTAGTTGAATCGACAACAGCTTCTTGTTTTTTACTTCCAACTTTGTCTCTAACTTTAATACCAACAATTGAATTTTCCTTAAATTCTAAATCATCATTGCTACATGCTTTTTTAATAATTTTTAGTAAAGTTGCTGATGAAATTAAATCAGAAGCAGTCTTATTTTTTAAAGCATCTTTTAACAACAATATATCAACTACTTCGTAAAATATTTTCTTTTGATTAACAGACAAAGGAAGCATTTTACCTTCACAAATTACTTTGATATTATTGACATCGTTTACAAGATTAAATAATTCAGTTAAAGGAGCTGATTTATATTCACGATTCAAATCAGGATAAACTGAACATTTGCCGATTGTTACATCTCATAAGTTAGCACCAATTTTTTCAATCTTATATTCTTTAGTTTTTTCATTATATTCTTTTCGATAAAGTCCGTATGGTGTAGGTGAATCTTCACCACCAGGACCAATACTAAATGGACGTATATAATTAAACAAATCTAAATATGCTTTTTGAAATTCCTTGGTAACTTTATTTTGATTTTGGTGTGCAAATAATGCTTCAATTTCCTTTGTTCAATCTTTATTGCTAAATTGGGAATTACCATCTAATCCCATAAATTTCCCAAATTCCTTTTGATGTTCTTTTTGAATTTGAGAGGGGAACTTAGTTTTTAATTGTTCTTTAATATCATTGAGATTTGCTTTTTGTTCTTCCGTTGGTTTCTTGGCATCATCTTCTTCTATTTCGTAAAAATACCCTCGATGTTGCATGTAAGAATATAAAGCAATAATTAATTCTTGATTAGATAATGGTTCATTTAATCCTTTTAGCTTAAGATCGAGCACATTAATTGAATCATCTACACTTTCAATGATTTTGCAAGCATTATCAACTTTTTCATCAAATGTTTCCCCTTCAACTAAGTTATATTTAGCAAATAAATGTAATAAATTATGCTTTTTAAAACGTAATCTTCTTAAACGCCTACGTAAACTCCGTTTGCCTCTTCGTTCAGCAGCTTTAGTATCACCGTCACTTGATGCTTCATCAAATAAACGTACGCCTAAGTCAACTAATTGCATATTATTAGGATCAGTAATATCTAATAAGGATCATCCACAACTAGCAACCCCTAAATCTAATCCTAATGCTAATTGCTTTGGTTTATCTTTTTGTTCTTCCATTCTTAAATCCTTTCATTTTATTAATCGAATAAATAATCAAGATGAACAAATATTATTTATAGATAGATTATAAATAGTAAAAAGAACGCAACAAATAATTTTAAGTAAATAAAAAAATATGAGGTAGGAAAACTATCTCATATTTTTATTTGTTAATTAGATTCAATTAAGCCTTTTCTTCTTCTTTGTGGTTGAAGTGGGTAACTTTGTTGATTTCTTGTCCAATCTTCTTTCCAAAAGATGCAGATAGAGCTCATTGAATTACAGTGGTCATTAGCATGAATCCTAGGAATGCTCAGGATGTTTGCATGCATTGTCCTCATGTGTAAATGGTGTTGGAGTCAATGTATCCACCTGGTAGAGAGTTACCAGATGTTCAAGAAGCCATGTCAACATGTCCATCTACCATTGGGTGTCACATTCAGTTACCAGACGTTGCTAGTGTGTTGTGGAATGCAGTTCATCCGTTCGCACAGTCTACTAATCCTTGACCACCACATGCTACTAGTGGAACTCAAATAATGAAGAAGATAGCAAATGCACCACTAGAAGCAATCTTTGATGCAAATTCTTTTACCATGAATTTTCTCCTTATTATCAAATATAAAGAATTTATGAGGGAATTAAAAAAACTTACACTTATATTATACTTATCTAATTTAAAAAACTACTAAATTTTTACATTATTTTAAAAATATAAAAATAATAATCGTATGAAAAAAATAGTTTTTAAATAAAATTAAAGTAATTTAAAAAACATGACAATTTCCAAATTAAAAATAATTTATGAATGAATCTTGTGAACCATCGGAGTAGGGTTATTAGTAGCATGAATTGTGCTGCTAATTTACTATGATGGCAATGCTTGAATAGGAAGCACGGTTGTATTTATTGTTTGGTTTTGTGTAAGTGTTTTGGTGTGCTTTGTGATCTTTAATTCATCACGAACCATTAATAATAAATTGTGCTGAATCGTGTGCATTATGTGCATTCCACTTATCGGTTTAATTATCTTTTGTAGTTTTGGCATTTTCCCATTTAAGAAAGATAAATTAAAAGAATACAGTAGTTTATCAACCAGGTTTTATACCAAAGAAGATTATAAATTTAGCAAGTTATTTATCAATAGCACTCATACTGACAAAAGTATTCGTAAGGCTTTTTATTACGGATTAAGTATTCATAAGCCAATTACTAAATGCAATCAGTTTACTTTATTAGATAATGTTGATGAATTGTATATTGCAATTTTAAGTGCAGTAAAACAAGCAAAAAAATTTATTAACATTCAAACTTACATTGTGAAAAAAAGTATTTTCTTTGATGTATTAGCAAAAGTATTAATTGAAAAAGCAAATGAAGGAGTAATCGTTAACTTTATGTATGACTGAGTGGGAGGATTATTAAACAATCCCAAAAATACTTTAAAGCTAATGAAGAATAATGGGATTCATATTGCTACTTTTAATACCTTTAGGTTTAATCCTTTTTCAGGTCAAACTAATTATCGATCGCACCGCAAGTGCATCATTGTTGATAACAAAGTAGCAATTTATGGGGGAAGTAATATTAGTGATGACTACTTTAATTTAGTGCAAAGCAATAATTATTGAAAAGACATTAATGTGAAAGTAGAAGGAGAAATTGTTAATTCATTAAACGTCGTATTTGCTAATGACTGAAGTCAATATACACTTAATAGCATTAATAATGAAATTAAGCGCCAATTCATTAATAATAAAGAATTTTATTTTCCTAAATATGATTTTAGTAGTTTAATAAAACAAGATAATATCTGTCAATTCGTCGAATCTTCGCCATTATTGTACGAAAACACGATTCACGATATTATCTTGAATTTAATTGGTTCAGCTAATGAACGAATCTGGATTACAACCCCTTATTTTTATCCATCAGATGATATTATTAATCAACTAATTGCTGCATCATATGCAGGGATTGATATAAAAATAATTGTTCCGGGAAATGTTGATAATAAAAAGTATACGTTATTAGTTAATCGATTTAATTACAAGCGATTATTTGATGCCGGTATCAAAATATATGAATATTATGGCTTTATGCATGGTAAGGAATTAATCATTGATCATAAATTAACTTTAATGGGAACTTTTAATTTTGACTATCGGTCTTTATATAGTAACTTTGAAACTGCACTATTAATTGATAACCGCGAATGAAATAAAACAGTTACTGATGAATATCATAGCTTAATTAAAACCAGTAAAGAAGTAAATGAATCAATTTGAATTAGTACCCAAACTGCTTGAAATAAATTCAAAGTTTATTGCATGAATTTAATTCATCCATTATTTTAGTTAAGAACTGCTTTTCAATCAATGTCTTTCTTTTGCAGATTTAATAATTGTTTGGTTGCTTGAATGTGATCAATTTCGCGATAAAAAACATCCACGTCGTTATCAACATTTTTATTTAATAAGTTATAAGCATAATAATCGATGTTACTGTAAGTAAACTTGCTAAACACTACCATTTGTAAGTTATGCACGCTTAACTTTAAATCTTTTAATTCACTTTTTAAATAATCAATCACTAGGTTAAAGTCAAGGTTTAAGTGGTTTACACCTTGCGTACCAAATTTAATCTTAAAATCCTTATAATAAATAACATTTAGTTTGCCGGTGTTTTTATTGTTGATTACAATAAAAGCATCGTTTTTATTTAAACTAGTTTTTATCATGGGGTAATAAGAACTGTAATAATTAGTTAATTCTTGGAATGAATTTGTAAATTCTGGTTCATCTAAATGTAAAGCAGTTTGTTTTTTATTTTCATAAAATTCACTAAATTTATAATCTAATAAGTAAATTTCATGAGTTTTAATTTCATTTAAATTTGGTGTGATTTGTAATAATTCAAACTTTTCCAAAATAAATTTAAGTTGGCCATTGTTATCAATAGTAATCTTAAACTCAACAAACATTTTCAAATGATTACCCGTAAAGGGGAAGTGAATAAAAATACTATTATTTTTATCTAACAAATCAGCGTATTCTTTCCCGCTGTAATTTCGTAAAATGTAAGCAAGCACTAAGATAAATAAATCAGTGTAATGCATTTTTTCAACAAATTGAATATTCTTGGTAAAGTTTAATTCAATGTTATTAATAATTTGAATGCTATTAAATTCTACTCCTCCAAATTGGTTAATTTGCCGTAAGGAGGTGTTATAGTTATAAATTAACAAATATTGGGTACCAAAGAAAATAATCGATAAAATACCAGAAATTCCTACACTAGTTCAATCCCCCATGACGAGGTCAACGATAATGTTACAAAACATCCCTAAGCATAAAAACTTCAACAGCGTAAAGCACCAGTTACAAAATCTTGATAATGCTGACAACTGGTTAATCTGAATTTTATCAACGTAACTAGAATTCTTGAATAAAAACAAGTTAATATACTTGAAATTACTATCATTTTCAATTTCAGATTTTTTGGCAAAATAGAAATTAGCAATATTAAATCCAAGGAAGAAATTGTTAAGGTAACTGTTATTAATTTGGGCACTACCAATAATGCGGTCAAAACTAATATAAAAGAAAATCACACTGAAAATAACGAAGAATAATGAATCAAAACTAGCTAAAGTAATGATGGTACTACTTAATCAAACTAAATGCAATAATTTGGCACTTGCAACTAGATTGCTTAGATCAGAAACAAAATAAAATGAACAGACAATTTCCACAAATGAAGCAATTACTAAAATTAATGGAAAGTACAGCAAATAAACTCAACGAGTTGTCGAAATTAGCTTATTGAAAACTTTAACATAATAGCTAGGGGTTTGAATATTCTGCTTCAATTTCTTTTTATTGCTATAAGTATAAATGGAGGGAATGTCAAAGACAAAAATACTAATGGCAAGCGATAAGTTAATTAATAATAAAAAGATGTAACTAAAGTTATGACCAAAATAGTGGATAGAAAAATAACTAAAAGCTATTCATCAACTTGTTAGCAACAAAAAAATAACTAATCCCCGGTAAATGATGTAATTATGCTTGCTCATCCTTTTTTTCTAATAATAATAGTATTTTATTATTAATCGTACCTTTAACAAAAAGCAATAAAAAAAATTAACCAGCAAAAGCCGGTTAATTTTTCATATTAAAAACTAAGCAAATTAATGATTAATTTTTTGTTGTTTTTGCAGCAGGAACAAGTTTTAATTCTTGGGCAAGTTTAACGTAATCGTCAATTCAACGATCAACAATCTTAATTCCTTCTTTTCAAGGAGTGTCCTTAGTTAAATCAACACCAAGTAATTTCACAGTTTCAAGTGGACTTCTACTAGTACCGGATTGTAAGAAAGCTTGGAAGCGGTGAATTTGTTTCTTTTCTTCATCTTTCTTTTGACTTTCTTCATAAATTCTAGTGGCATTAATAATTGCTCCAATAATACCAATGGCATATTTGTAAACATAAAAATTACCAACGTAGAAGTGTCAAATCCGATATGGAGTTAACAAGGAGAAATGATAGTATGGATCATTAAAGTATTTTTCTTTATCCTTTGGATTAACATCCAAATATTTCACCATTAAATCAAAGTAAGTAGTTTCAACACTGTTAGTCGTGAATGGTTGAGGAGGAACTGCATTAATCTTTTGGTTCATTAAGTATTCAAATTCACTAAAAACAATTTGTCTGGAGGTGCAGTTAAAGAAGTTTGAAATCATTTTATCTAAGTAAAATAACTTCGTAATTGGATCATTCCGATATTTTTGCATTAAATAATAACCAAGCAATACTTCGTTATTAGTGCTACTAATTTCCGCATAGAAAATCTTTTCATCATTGTAAATTGGTTGGAATTTATTAATGTAATAAGAGTTAACACTGTGACCTAGTTCATGAATGATAGTTTCTAGGGAATCAGATTTACCGGTGAAGTTCATGCTAATGAAGTATTTACTTAAACCGTGAATTCCACCAATTGAATAAGCACCAGTTTGCTTACCAGGGTGAGGTAATCAAGAAATTCACCGTTCTTTAAATGCTTTCTTAACAATCTTTAAATATTCAGGACCAAGAATCTTTAAGGCATTTAAAGCTTCTTGTTGGACATCCTTAATAGTAAAGTTTTCTTCTTTTGGTTGCACCACTCCCATGCTAGTATCATAAGGTTCAATTTCTTTTAAGTCTAAAGTTTTCTTTAGAATTTGCTTACGAATTCTATTAAATCTTTCGTAACTTGGTTTATATTTTTCTACTTGTTCATAGATATGCGTAATTAAACCTTCTCCATCAAGTTCATCATCAAAACAAGTAGCAGCAATATAGTCTTTAAACTTATTAATTTTAGCTAGGGAATTAAAACTTAAATAATTGAAGTATAAAGTGCGGCATAAAGTTTGCGAAACACTATTAAATGCATTACTCATACTTAATAATGCAGTTTTCCGTAATTCCCGGTCTTTTTCTTTTAGATAAGTGTAACCAGTGATAAAGTTATCAACTGGTTTTTTTACTCCATCGCTAGTAATGGCATCAGCAAATTTCAAGTCGTTATCGGTTAAAGTCCGAAAGATATCACCATAACCTGATAATGGGTGAGCAAGTTGAGAAACTAATGCTTCTTCACTATCACTTAAAGTATGTGGTTTTTGACGGAAGATTAATTCAAAATCACGGGAATAATCTTCAATCTTTGGATCTTCTAAATAAATCCGAATCTTACTTTCATTTTTAATAACCCGATTGGTAAAATCGGAAGTTTCGATTGAAAATTTGGATACTAAAGTACTATACTTTTCATTATTAGCAATACATTTAGCATTTCCTAAATTTTCTTCTAAATTATTAGAAACATAGTTAGCTAAACGATTATCTAATATTTTGTATTCTTCGGCTAACTTTAAATACTTAATAAAGTTTTCTTTGGTATCAAAAATCGTTGGATAAATTTTTAAAATTTCCTTTTGTTTTGCTTCCCATTGACTAAATAATTCATCAACATTGTGGTGATAGTCATCAAGAAGACTTTCCAAGTCTCAGGAATAATTGGATTCTAATTCTTTATCTTTTTCTTTAGTTGCCATTGTTATGCATCTCCTTGTTATTGAGATTATTTTTTGTGAGGATTTTGTGTAATTGACCAATATTAATTGGTTCCGTACTTTGAAAGATTATTTGTTGGTTTAAATACACATAATAAGTGGGAACGACATCAATACAATAAAAAGGATTTTTGTCTTCCCGTCATAAATGATTATCATCTACATCCACACTGTAGATAATAAAGTTTACTAAATTTTGCTTTTTGTAAAAAGCAAGTTTTAAAGCATCAGCAGTGCACACAGTGCACCACTTAGTTTGGAAGATGATGAGGATGGGAATTTGAGCTTTTGTGATGGTGCTTTGCAACTCATTAATTGTTAGTTGCTTTATCATTGACTAATTCATCACTTTTAACTTGGGAAATAATTACTAATAATAATGGTTTTTTATTTAATTGCTTTTCTAAGAATTTATCGGTAATCTTCTTTAAGGAATTTTTCATTTCCTTATTATCGTAATCCTTACTGTTAAGCGTACTAAAATAGGTTTTAATCTTTTCCCAAAGAAGGTTTAAGATATCTTTATATTTAATTGATTCCAAAAAACTCTTATCAACCACCCCTACGAGGTTAAGATCGGATTTAACTAAAATTACTTTTTCTTTAACAATGCTAAACAAAACAATTAATTGGGCGAATCCATCAGTTGACATTCGTTCTCTTTCAAACAAAATTGGATAATCCACTTCGTTATCAAACATTAGATTATCAACGTACTTTTCAGTTAGTGCAACGTGTTCCATTTTGTCATTTGGTTTATTTAAATTGAAAACTTCACCATTGTAAACAATGTGCACTAAATCAGGGTTAATACCAGTTGCACTAATGGCATCTCGGTAATTAACAAAATCTTTGTATAATCCATTGATTGGAATTACGTGCCGTGGTTTTACTAACCGAATTAGATATTTTTGGTCTTCAACACTTGCCTTAATCGGCAAGATTTCACTTGGCATTTTAATCATTGGAATTTCTGCTTTCGTGTAGTCATCAATAATATCTGCTTCAATCTTTTCAACTCCCGGTACTCGACCAGTGCAAAGTAAAAATAAATCATCTTTCTTTGCTATCAAATGTTTATCAGATTCTGCAATAATTGATTTAAGCGTACCATAAAGTTCACTTACTTTATTAACTACTGCAATAATAGAATTATCGGAGTTATTAATTTCAGCAATTGGCAAGGTGATTAAATTATTACTATTGAATAACTTCATCTTAATGCTAGCAGCAAATACATTAACACTTGCCATTGAATAAATAATAAAAGTACGGTGCAATTGTCGTGCCATTTTTGCTAAGGCATACAAATAGTAAAGTTGATCTTCGTAAAAACAAATAATAACCCGACCATGACTATTTTGAAGGGAATTTAAAATAAAATTTTCAATTTTAAAATTTGGAGTGGTAAATCCAATCGAATTACTTACATTACCTGCTGAAACGATTAATAACTTAACATTATGAGCTAGTAATGGTAATTCTGATAATGAGTTAATATAAAGTTTAGAATAATCGTTGTTTAAAATAAAGTCATTAATGATAATGACATCACCATCATTATCTTTAATGATAAAACCAACTGATAGAGGAACTCCGGAAAAAGTAGTAAAGGGAATAATTTTATGATAAGCTACGTAAAAAGGTTCCCTCGGATTAATAATGTGAAAGTTAAAAGAAAAATTGGAATCACATTTGTGAATTTCATGACTGAAATTAGGTTCAATAAACATTTTTCCTAATTCAGTTACATAAACTGGCAATTTTGGATTAATCTTATTAACTAAATGTAATAATCCATCAGTAGTTAATGAGGAAGGATTACCAATTAACACACCTTTTACTTTTTCTTTATTTAATTCTAATCAATTAGTATCAGGTAATACCCGTTTAACACCTAATGCGTTTTGGAATGGCTTTTTTGCTCCTGCATCAAAGATAAAAATATCATCGTTGATGATTAAAGCAAAACATCCCCCTCCATATTCATCTTGACCTGCTAATGGTAAAAAATATAATTCGGTCATTTAATTAAATAATAGAGGTTAATTATAGTTTTACAACTTGAGTAGTACTGTCTTCAACAGTACCAATACCACGCAAATTTAACTTCGAGATAATATCACGGTAGCGTTGAATATCTTTCTTTTGCAAGTATGCTAATAAAGCTTTTCTTGCTGATACTTTCCGTTGAAGTCCTCTTTTACCACTATTATCTTTTTTGTTTTCAATAATGTGGCGGGACAAATTATCAATTTCCTTGGTTAAAATTGCAATTTGGGCTTCAATATTGCCAGTGTCCTTTTCATTCTTTCCGTATTCCTTAATAATTGCAATTTTTTCTTCTTTCGTTAATGTCATATTTTTCTTCTTTCTAACTATTCCAACTCAATAAAAGAAGCTATTATTTTCATCAGAATAATTTATTCGTATATTTATATATTTTAATATAAATAAATAATTTTAAAGATGCCGATATTAATAATTTATGAAGAAAGTTAATTTAAAAATTAAATTTTGTTAATAAATTATTTTTGATTAAAGCGGATTTTTATCTCACCTTTAGATTGCAAAATAAATGCCTTAATTTGCAAATTGCTATTTTAAAAAAATGCTCTTGTTTAAATCACAAAGAAATGTTTTATCATGATTTGCAATTTAAATCTATAGGTTATTAATTTTATGTTAGGAATCTCAATGTAAGAAGATCACATCTTTCTTCAAATGAAATAAAAAAAATAGTTTAAGGAATTAACCTTAAACTATTTAATTGCGTGACACTTTCCTACTCTTACCAATGTTGGCTACCATCGGCTCCATTGTGCTTAACTGCTGTGTTCGGAATGGGAACAGGTGTGACCACAACGATATCAGTACCACACAAAAAATAATTCTCTGACAATTAAATATAGAACATCAACTTTCAATCTAATTCTTTCTTT
>JAGCPI010000030.1 GCA_017645255.1 bacterium | reverse complement strand
CTAAACGGCCAGATTTATACTTGAAATATTTAAGAGGCAAAAAAGATGAATAAAATGGGATTTAATCGCAAAGAAGCGATTAAAAAGATTGAATCAAAACAATTAAAGAAAGATCTTCCCGATTTTGCTCCAAGTGACGAAATTATTGTGCACTTATTAATTAATGAAGGAGCTAAAACTCGGATCCAAAAAATTGCGGGTGTAGTCATCCGTAAGCGTGGTAACGGCTTAAATGAAACATTTATGCTACGTAAGATCTCAGATGGAGTTGGTGTTGAAATTAACTTTCAAACGCACTCTCCATTAATTAACGAAATTGAAGTAGTAAGCAAAGGTAAAGTTCGCCGTGCTTACTTGACTTACCTTCGTAACCGGTCCGGTCGTGATGCTCGGATTAAACCATTAAATGGTCCAGCAGGTAAAGACGACGACCTACTAGAAACACAAAAATAGTTGTTTTATGGAAAATAAAAACGAAGCTGATAACGTTCCTCCTTCGGGAAGCAGCGGTTCATCTTCGTCTTCAAGCGGTTCTAAGTCAAATGCTATTAACCGCAAGAAAATAAACTTTGGTAAAATCTTCACTTTCGGTTTAAACGATACCAGTGAGGAATATAAAGACCGCATATATGTTGAAAGCAAACTGGATCGCATTCGATTACACGCTGCATCGGTATTCTTTGCCGGAATGTACGATGAAAAGCGCATTACGATGCGGTACTTGGTTGCTTTTTTTTCTTCAATCGTTTATTCAGTAGTTACTTTTTTCTTTGTCGATTTAACTGGATTGTACTCAACTGGAACTTCTGGGTTATTTCAAGGACTTGCCAGATTAATCAGCACCGCACTATCAGTTCATGGTTTAAGCGAATCAGTAAGTAATGACGTGTACCAAGGACTGTTCTGGGGGATTTGGTTTGTCACAAATATTCCGTTGATTTTATTTGCTTGGTTTAAGATTGGAAAACGTTTTACAACCATCACGTTAACGTTCGTCTTTTGTGCAACTACGTTTGGTTTATTATTATCCATTCCAATTTTCTTAAATCCAGCTCACCGGTTTGATTATTTCTTTTTAGGTAATCCATTAAGTATGGATACTGACCTTGAAAAGTATAATGTTTATGTATTATCATGAAACTATTACCCCGTTGGTTCTCGGATTCATGATTTAGCATATTCTAACCCACTTAATGGGGGAGTTGCCAACGCTGCGCAATTTGCAGCGATGGGATACGAAAAATGAGTACAAATCATTCAATTAAGAACTACAAATGGTTATATGGACTTACCTCGCGTTTTATCGTTATTTGGTTATGCTGCCTTATTTGCATTAATTTATCCATTAACCATCGTGGGGCTTTACATCATTGGTGGATGTGCGGGGGGTGTTGACATCCCAAGTATCTATTGAAGCGATAAATCAGGTAAACAACTAGGAACTGCGTTAATGGTTTTAAATACTACCACCATGGTAGCAGGAATTATTTTAGGTTCTTACATTACCGCAGGAATTAGTGCTCCTGATCGATGAGGAGCTGAATACTTCTTTAGTCCAAACTTAATTATGAGTTTAGTGTATGCTGTGATTGGTTATACCTTTATTAACTTCTATTACCCTAAGTATAAACCAAGTGTATTAAAGATTTATTCTGCTAAACCAGAAGCAATTACTGCCAAGTTAATTGAATTACACTATCCACACCAATTAAATGTTTATCGGTCTGTTCAATTAATTAGTGGTAAGGAATTCAACACTTATGTGATTGAAACTGTTGCTCGTTATGTTGAAGTACCAAAGATTGTTTATGAAGTACGAAAAGTTGATTCCGAAGCATTATTAACTGTCAATATGTTACATGGTATTGATGGTTACCTATACATGAATAAAGGACATGATTAATCGTGATTAATTGATTTCCTGGTCATATGAAAAAAACATATGACGAATTTAAAAAGAAAAATCAACAAATTGATTTTTTAATTCAAGTTGTTGACGCAAGAGCAATTACTTATTCAGCAAATAAGGAACTATGTGATTTCTTTGTAAATAAACAAATTTTAACTGTCGCATATAAATCAGATTTAGCACAAGTTCCTTCTTCTTTCTTTCATGATCCCAAGTTAATTATCTCGAACCAGGAAGATAAACAAATTAAGTCACAAATCATTAATCATTTAAAAAAAATATTAAAGATGGATGAAATGCAATTTCACCCCATCTTATTAGGATTAGTAGTGGGTTTACCAAATAGTGGTAAATCCACTTTAATTAATAAGATACTTAATAAGAAACAAGTAGTGGTACAAAATAAGCCAGGAACTACGAAGAATTTAAGTTTACAAAAAATTAGTAGCGATTTATATTTGTATGACTCACCGGGAATTATGTATAAAAAGATTGATGATTTAGTGACCGGATATGTTTTATGCTTGATTGGGACAATCAATAAAAACATCGTGCCATTGTACGAAGTATTGAATTTTGGGATTAAATTTTTAAAAAAATATTATCCCGCTCATTATAATAAACTAGTTAATAACACTAAATCTTTCACGTTTGATGAATTATTAACTTATTTAGCATCGTTATGAAATTTTGACAAAAATGATGCAAATTTAGCACGTTCTTTAGTGCTTGATCGTTTATATCAATGATTTACTGATGGGAAAATTGGCAAAATTTCTTACGATGATAAAGATTTAATCAGTTTACTAGATAAAGGAGAATAAGACATGGAAAATTTAATGATTATCGAATCGCCCAATAAGGTAAAAACAATTGCCAGGTTTTTACCTGATAATTTTGAAATTGTTTCAACTGTTGGTCATATTCGGGATTTATCAATGCATGGATTTGGGTTTGATAAACAAACCCTTGATCCAATTTGAGCAATTATTAAAGATAAGAAGACTGCTGATAAAAAAGTAAAGGGATTACAAACAAAAGAAAAAATTGTCGAAGAAATTCTCAAGAAAGCAAAAGCAGCAAAAAATATTTATTTAGCAACCGACCCCGACCGGGAAGGAGAAGCAATCGCATGACATGTTTATGATGTACTTGGTGATAAAAACCAAGAAAAATGTCACCGGATTACGTTTAATGAAATTACAAAAAATGCAGTTTTAAATGCAATTGCTAATCCAAGAAAAATCGATTTAAATTATGTAAATGCCCAATTTGCACGCCGGATTTTAGACCGCATGATTGGATATAAATTAAGTTCTTTAGTTCATAATACTTTGCACGGCGATAGTGCTGGTAGGGTGCAATCATTAGCATTAGACTTCTTATTAAAGAGAGAAGATGAAATTAAAAATTTTGTGCCAGTTTCTTGGTGAATTATTGACGCAACGTTGCAAAATGAATGGCAACTAAATTTGAACAAGGTAAATAGCGAATTAGTAGTAGCTGATAATTATTATTTAGAAAGTAACATTGTTCACTTTAAAGATGAACAAAGTGCACTTAAAATTAAAGACAGTTTAAGCAAAGATTTTATTTTTGATCACTTAGATCCAGTCAAACCATATAGTGCCAATGCTCCTGAACCATTTCGCACCAGCACGATGCAACAAGAAGCTATTAATCAACTAGGTTGAACCGCCAAAAAAATTACTCATATTGCCCAAGTGCTTTACGAAGGGATTGATATTAAAGGAGAACATATTGCTTTAATTTCTTATCCTCGTACTGATAGTATGCGTTACAGTAAAGAATTTGTCGATGTTGCTAAAAAATATATCACTGATAAATATGGTTTAGCTTTTATTTCCGCAAAAGATTATTCTGAATCATCTAATAAAAACAAAATCAATGTTCAAGATGGGCATGAAGCCATTCGGGTAATTGATGTTAATATGCAACCTGATGATTTAAAAGATCTTATTCCCCCTGATGAATATAAACTATATCGCTTAATTTGATTACGTTCAGTAGCTTCTTTAATGGCGAATGCTAAATTTGAAAGAACTACGATTTGGTTTAATAACAACAATAATTTCTTCTTTTTAAACCATCACGTTTGCAAATTTGCTGGTTGGCGAATTGTTTATGGAGAAAAAGATGATGGAGATGACATCAATCTTAATGAATTAAACAATCATAAAGTTTTTGCTGCGAAGGAAATTGGTGTTAGTGAACATAAGTCTGAACCCCCTGCTCGTTATACCCAAGCTACTTTAATTGCTGATTTGGAAAAATCAGGAGTGGGAAGACCAAGTACTTATAGTACAATGGCTAACATTCCAATTGAACGTGGTTATGCTACCTTAGAAAAACGTCACTATTACATTACTGAATTAGGCGAAAAAGTATCGCAAAAGTTAAATCATTATTTCCCGGAAATTATTAACATCGCTTTCACGCGGGACATGGAAGAACGATTAGATAAAATTACAAATGGGAAAGAAGAATGAAAGCGATGATTATTAGAATTTTGGCCTCAACTCATCGAAAAGGCTAAAATTGTAAATGGGCAACTTAAGGAAGAAAAAATGACTGAAGTTGTCGAATACGTTGGTGAAACTTGTCCCGAAGATAACGGTAAACTAATTTACCGCTATAGTCATAAGGGACATAATAAATTTATTGGGTGTGAAAATTTCCCAAAATGTAAATATATTAAGTCATTAAAAGAACCTCCAGTAATCTTAAGTGAAAAGTGCCCTAAATGCGGCGGGGATTTAGTAGAACGTGAAAACAAGAAACACCAAAAATTTGTGGGATGTTTAAATTTTCCAAAGTGTAAATTTGTGCGTAGCATTCCCAAGGAAAAAGCCCCAACCGTTGATGATTCAAAAAAATAAATTTTTAATTTATAATAAATTTCATAGCAATTACAATAATTGTTATGAAAATAATTATTAAAAAAGGAGAGATATTATGGTTATTTTAGATAAAACAAATTTTGATTCCGAAACTAGCAGTGGTTATGTAATTATTGATTTTTTTGCTGAATGATGTGGTCCTTGCAAAATGGAAGGTCCAGTACTTGAACAATTAAGTACAAAGTACCAAGATATTAAATGATGCAAAGCTGATGTTGATGACATTTCATCTTTTGCAGCTAAATTTGATGTACGTTCAATTCCAACAATTGTATTCTTAAAAGATGGCAAAGAACAATTCCGCTTTGTTGGTTATCGGCCAATAGCTGACGTAGAAGGATACGTAAATAAATTATTAGCTATTAAGTAATAATTAAATTTATGCACCATCTAGTTTTTTGTGACCTCGATGGTACTTTAATCAAACGTCATAGTTATATTGTTAATCAGTACAATATCAATAAAATTACTGATTTTGTTAAAAAGGGTAACATCTTTGTAATTAGTACAGGTCGATTCATTGAACGAATTCAACCTATTCTTAACCAAATTAACAAAGAATGTAACAATGTTAAATATGTCATTGGTTTAGTAGGTGCCCATATTTATGATGTGGCAAATCACCAAGACATTTTGTGCCAACCAATTGATCCCACAATTTTTAAAGAATTATTTGATTTTGCTAACTCCCATAAAATTTCTTTTTTAGTTAATTGTCAAGAAACATTTGACATTCGCAAACCATATGGATTAAATGTTCATCCTAAATGAATCTTTAAACACATGAGTAAAGGAATGGCATTCAAAGTAGGGGACAAAAATACCAAAATTACTAGTCCTTTAAAATTAATTTTTCCGTTTGTTCGCATCCGTTATGGTGCGAAATTATATAAAGAACTTACCAAGCGTTTTGGCAAACAATTACACATTGTGAAACAAAATCACTACATCGAAGTTGTAAGTAAACAAGCTGATAAAGGTACTGCCATTAAGTTTCTTGTTAAATATTTACATTATGATAATCCCGATTTATATAACACAATTAGTATTGGTGATTCCGAAAATGACATTGAAATGTTTAACGAAACCAATCGAAAATACGTGGTAGCATCAAAAATAAGCAAATCACCTTTATTTACTTATGATTATCCAATCATTGGAAATGCTGATTACAATGCCGTGGGAAAGATTTTGCAATCTCTCATGGATGAAGATGCTCATGATCAAAGAAATGAAATCCCTGCAGTTAAACTAACTGCAGTTTCAAAAAAAGAAGTTGAAGCAAAAGAACCTTCAGTTTCTAAACAACAAGTATTAGTTAAAAAGGAATCATAAGCACATGGAAAATACCCAAAATCAACCAAACCTTGCCCCAAAAATGATTTTTTGTGATATTGATGGAACTTTAATTGATGATAAAAATGTCATTAGTCCAATTGCCATTAAAGGGTTGCAAGATCTCATTAACAATCACAGTGATTTTCACTTTGCTTTAATTAGTGGGCGTGCAGTTGCACACGAAAAATACTTTTATTCCCAATTAGGATTAAAACCAACTGGTTTTTTAATTGGTAATAATGGATCACAAATTTATCGTTTAAGAGATGACAAAGTAATTGCTCAATGGCATTTACCTGCGAATGTTGCACAAGCCATTTACAATGAAGTGAAATTGCTTGACAAGCAATCAGGCAAAATTAGTATGTTAGTAAGTTATAGCGATGAACCACTAGCATATGTATATCGACCTGATGATTCATGACCAATTTATAACGTGAACAACATTTTAAAATGTCGCAAGGAATTTAGTCCCAACAATGTGTTGTTAATGACTATCTTTCATTTGGAAGAACAATTACCAGCAATGTTAGATTTTTTGCATCATTTTAATTTAAACATCGTACCAGGTCCGAATCTAACTGCCATTACCAATGGTGGAATTACGAAACGACATGCCATTGAATATGTGCTTAAGTCATTAAATGTTCCATCTAACAACGTGGCAGTTTTTGGTGATTCGAAGAATGACATTTCAATGTTTCAAATGCCAGGGGTTTATAGTATTACGTACGAAACAGCTCGGGACTATTTAAAGAAAATTGCGTGTGATGTGGTCAATGAACCAGTTTCAGCATTCATTGCCACCGGTTTAAATGATTTTGTAGAGTATTTAAAAAGACATCATTAATTTAAAAAAGATTTCAGCAATGAAATCTTTTTTATTATCATTTAATTAACTTAAATTAATAGTTTCATTTTTAAGTAAGAAAAATTTGCAAAAAGTTAATAGAACAAGAAAGGAAATTAATCATGGACCAACAAGAACAAGAAGCCATTGAATTTGAATGAAACAATCGGAAAATTATTTTTTGTGACATTGACGGAACTTTAATTAATGATAATTACCAAATTAGTTCCAAGACAGTTTTAGCATTGCAAGAATTAATTAATAAAGACCGTAGTTATCACTTTGCATTAATTAGCGGACGATGTTGTGCACACGAATTAGTGTTTTATAAGGAATTAGGCTTAAAACCAACGGGATTGTTAATTGGCAGTAACGGTTCACAAATTTACAATTTAAGTTCCCATAAAATGATTAAAGAATGGTTAATTGATGAAGATGTAGCACAAGCAATCTATAACAAATTAATGGAACTTGAAAATAGATGCCATCATATTCAATTTCGAGTTGACTACAATGTTCCTCCTTTGGGGTACAATTACCATCTTGACGAAGAATTTTGATTAAAATATAACGTTGGCAACAGCGTTAAATTACGCAGTGAATTTAGTAGTAAAAATGTTTTATTGTACACAGTTTTAAATTTAAAAGAATGTTTAACTGAATTCACTGATTTTTTGGCACAATTTCACTTATGTTGCATTCCCGGTGAAAATCTGACTGGAATTAGTGCATATGGAGTTACCAAACGAAATGCAATTGAATATGCATTAGCAGTTTATCATACGCAACCTAAGCACGTTTGTGTGATTGGTGATTCTAAAAATGATGTCAACATGTTTGAAATTCCAGAAGTCTATAGTATTACATATCAAGATGCCAAACCTTATTTAAAAGAAATCGCTAAAGACGTTGTTAATTTGCCAGTTTCTGAATTTATTGCCCAAGGAATTAAAGATTTTGTTCATCATCTTGATGTGATTGATCATGAAAAAAATTAGGAGATATTGCAATGAGTAATAATGAATGAATTAACCCAAAGTTAATTTTAAGTGACATTGATGGTACGTTTATTTATGATGATACGACCATCAGCAAAAAAACGATTAATACTTTAAATAATTTAATTAATCATGATCCATCATATCATTTTGGTTTAATTACAGGGCGAGCATGCTATCATGCTCTTTATTTATATGACCAATTAGGATTACACAATACTGGCTTTTTAATTGGTAATAATGGTACGCAAATTTTAAATGCTTTAACAAAAGAAGTCATTGAAGAACACACCTTAGATCCAGTTGTGACTGCTAAGATTTATGAAAAATTAATGGAAATTACTAAACGTAATTCGAAAATGCAAATTTTTGTTAACTATAATCAACAACCATTAGTTTATATTTATAACATTCCTGAAACTTTTTGACGTGCTTATAATTTTGGTAATGTATTACAACAACATCCAACCTTTGATCCCAATGGCATTTTGCTATTTACGATGTTTCATGCTGATGAAGATGTTAAAACCATTGAAGAATTTCTAACGCAATTTAACGTCAGTCATTTAAGCGAAGATGGTGCAATTGCCATTTGGTGTGCCGGAGTTTCAAAGCAAACTGCGATTTTATCCTTATTAAAAAAATATCACATTAATAATCACAATGTATGTGTATTTGGTGATGCGATTAATGATAAGAGCATGTTTGAAATTCCTGGTGTTTATAGTGTAACATATACCAAAGCAAAAGATTACTTGCAAAAGATTGCTAGCAAAGTAATTAATGAACCAAAGTCAGATTTTATTGCCCAAGGAATTAATTGCTTTGTTGATTATTTAAAAGATGAAGGTAAGTAAAATGTATAAAAATATTATTTTTTGCGATGTTGACCAAACGTTAGTTGATAGTAACGAAAAAATCAGTCCATTGACAATTAAAAAATTGCAATGGTTAATTAATGAACCCCATCCTGATAATGAATTCATGTTTTGTTTAATTAGTGGTCGGAACAATGTCAATGAAAAGTTTATTTATGACCAAATTGGCATTAAGGAAAATAGTTATTTGGTTGGTAGCAATGGTACGCAAATTTATTCTTTAAAAAATCATGAATTGATTAAACAATATGGACTTGAAGCAAGCGTAGCTGATAAAATTTTTAAGAAATTAATGCAATTGCGAGAAAAAAATCCCAACATTATCATTTGAGTAAGTTATGGTCACCAACCTTTTTATTACTTTATCCCATATGATGAAGCAGCTTGAAGAAAGCATAATGCATCTGGGAAATTAGAATTAAAAACTAATTTTGATCCAAATGATATCTTAACTATTTCTCCTCGGCAATTAAGTCAAAGTGACTATGATGAATTCATTGATTTCTTAAAACAATTTAAAAATATTCATGTGGTGGGAGCAAAAGAAATCATGGCAGTTGGTCATGAAGGAATTAATAAAAGAAGTGCCATTGAATACATTTTGAATTTAGAACACATTCCTACTGACCATGTTTGTGTCATTGGGGATTCGGAAAATGATGTTTCAATGTTTGAAATTCCAGGAGTATATAGCATTACTTATGCTGCTGCACGCCCATGTCTAATGCCAATTGCTTGTGATATAGTAAATGCCCCAGTTTCTGAATTTATTGCCACGGGACTTAATGATTTTGTAAAGTATTTAGCTAAAATTGAACACCATGAATAGCCAATTAAAAATGGTGTTTTGTGATATTGACGGAACGTTAATTACTAACGAAGGAGTTTTAGCTACCCAAACAGTAAAAAAAATACAAACAACTTGTGATAGTGATCCCAATTTTGTTTTTAATTTAATTAGTGGGCGCCCATGACGCAATGAATTATTAGTTTTTCAAAGATTAGGGATTAAAGAAAAAGGTTATTTAATTAGCAGTAATGGAGCATTAATTTACTCTTTAGCAACTAAGCAAATTATTAAATGCTGAGAAATTGATGAAGTAATAAGTGAACTTATTTACCAACAAATAATGCAATTAAGCAAAGTTAATGCTAATTTAGCATTTAATGTAAATTACAGTGATGAACCAGGTCAATATGCTTATCAAATTAAGCATCTTAACACTTATACAGCTAATAACCAAATTGCATGTAAATCAAAATTTAGTAATCACCATGTGCTAGTTTTTATGGTGTTTGGTTTGGGTGAACAACTAACTGAATTTACTAATTGATTAAAGCAATTTAATCTAAGTGTTTTACCAGGTCCAAATCTAACTTTTATTAATGCTTACCATGTGAATAAAGCTAGTGCAATTGAATATTTAGTTGCGCAAGAGCACTTAAAAACCCAACAAATTGCTGTGTTTGGTAATTCGCGTAATGATTTAAGCATGTTTCAAATTCCAAACATTTACAGCGTAACTTACAAAACTGCCAAACCATATTTAATTAAAATTGCTAAAGATGTTATTGATGATGCTCCTAGTGCCTTTGTTAGTCAAGGAATTACTGATTTTTTAAATTATTTAAATAGTTTAGAACCAAATTAATTTTTTAATAATTAGTAAAATTATTTAATATGTTCTAAAATAATAAGATGATAGCAATAACAAAAGAAAGGATATAAAAATTATGATAAAAGAAGAAATAATGCATGAATGAAAGAATAAAGCACTATTGATGTGCGACGTTGATAACTGCATCATTGATGCTGATGGTAAAATTTCCAAAGAAACCGATAAAGCACTACGGGAATTAATTAATGTTCCTGGTCATGCTTACTATTTTGGAATGATGAGTTACCGTCCTGTAATGCAAGTTAAGAAAATTTATGACACCATGGAACTTCGTCCAACTTCTTATCTAATTGGTACGAAGGGTGCTGAAGTTTACTCTTTAAGTAGTGACCAATTCATGATTCATCAATTCATTGATTCAAAAACTGCCCAAAAGATTTATGACGAATTAATTGAAATTTCTAAACACAATTCCAAACTTGCATTCCATGTTTCATACGATGGAGTTTGAAATTACTTACACAATGTAACAAAGGATCAATGAGGTAAATATAACATTGGTGGTACTTTAGTACTACATGATGCATTTGAAGCAAACAATGTTACCTCATTTGTAATTAACCACCTTGACGAAGACTTTGAAAAATTTGAAGCATTCGCTAAGACGTTAGGAATTAGAGTGGCAATTAGTGGTCGGAGCATGACATTATTAAACAAGGATGTTAACCTTGCAAATTCTTTTGAATTTGTAGTTAAACACTTATCAGTTGCTCCAACTCACATTGCAGTTATGAGTAAAACAATTAACGATAAGTCTTTATTTGAAATTCCTGGTGTTTACGGAATTACTTCAAAAGATGCTGATGAAGAACTAAAGAAAGTTGCTAAGTTAGTCATTGCTGTTGAAGAAAAGGACTTTGTTGCTGAAGCCATTAAGTGCTTTAAAGAATACTTAAAAACTGTTGAAATTAAGTAATAATTAATTTAAATAATTTTTCTTATCATAAAAATACTTAAAAAGACGATTGGTTTATTCCTTCTTTTTAAGTATTTTTTTATGTATTTGGAAATTAATTAAGTATTCTTAATCAAAAAGAATAATTTATTAACTTTTGAAGTTTATAATTTTATTTTTTTAAATTTAGTGATAAATTACTTAATGTGGTCTAAAATTATAAGTGGTTATAAATATTCTTAATATTTATAGAAAGGAATTAAATATTATGACACATGAAGAAGTCATGCATGAATGAAAAAATAAAGCATTAATTATGTGTGATGTTGATAATTGCGTAATTAATGGAGAAGGAAATATTTCTAACGAAACTAAAGAAGTATTACAAGCATTAATTAATGTAAAAGGACACGCATTCTATTTTGGAATGATGAGCCACCGTCCAGTCATGCAAGTAGCAGACATTTATAAAATGATTGAAATTCGTCCAAGTTCTTATTTAATTGGTAACCGTGGTGCTGAAGTTTACTCCTTTAGTAGTGACCAATTTATGATTAACCAAAACATTGGGGCACTTAGTGCAAAGAAAATTTATGAAGAATTATTAAGAATCGCTAAGCATAATCCAAAATTATCATTCCATGTAACATACGATGGAGTATGAAACTATTTATATAACATTCCAAAAGAAGAATGAGATCAATATAACATTGGTGGTAATCTTGTTTTACATGATACGTTCGAAGCAGTTTGTGTAATTGGCTTTGACGTTAGTCACCTTGGTGCTGATTATAAAGAATTTGAAGAATTTGCTCACTCAATTAACGATGCGCAAGTAATTGCTGATGGTCATAACATTACCATTATTAACAAGGACGTTAATCTTGTTAAATCATTTGAATACATTATGAAGCGTTTGCAAGTTGCTAATAATCACGTAGCGGTAATTAGTAAAACGATCGAAGACAAACAACTATTTGAAATTCCTGGTGTTTACGGAATTACCACTAAAGATGCAGTTGACGAATTGAAAAAAGTAGCAAAATTAGTATTGGATGTTCCAGAAAAAGACTTTATTGCCGAAGCAATAAATCACATTAAAGAATATTTAAAAACAGTTGAAATTAAGTAGTAAATTTTAACAAAAAATCTTTAAAAATTAAGCGGATTTTTTGGTTGAAAAATATTTTACAAAATCATCATTAAAAAATACTTAAAAAAATAACGGATTTTCTGAATTTTTTTGAGTATTTTTTTATATAATTTTTTTTACATATCAGAAATTTATTTTTTCAATTTAATTGATACGGATTGGTATTTTAATAGGAGCATTATTTATTTAAAAATGAATAATAGTTTTATTGAAATTAAGAACGTAGAAAAAACCTATGATGATGGTTTTACTGCGGTTTCCAATTTTAACCTTGACATCAAAAAAGGTGAATTTGTGACGCTACTTGGTCCTAGTGGATGTGGCAAGACAACCATGCTAAAAATGTTAGCTGGTTTTGAACGTCCGACGCATGGCCGCATTATTATTGATAACATGGATGTAAAAAACATCCCAATTAATAAACGTCCAACAGCAACAGTTTTTCAGGATTATGCTTTATTTCCTAATATGACAATCTTTCAAAACATTAGTTATGGTTTAAAAGTCTTACAAATTAATGATAAAAAGAAGTATATTGGTGAAGATGCTGATCCTAAATGAGTTGCTAAATATAATGCCAAAGAACAAGCCATTAATAAAGAGGAAGCTAAAGATAAAAAAGAAGCTGAAGGCAAAATCAAAATTTACGAAGCAAACCGTAAGAAAATTGAAGAAAAAATTGCTAAAACCAAGCAAAAATATCAAAATAACGATTTATTAGCCCGGATTGGGGAAATGCCTGCTCAACAAGTCGTTAATGAAATTAATATTCTTTACGAACAATACGATGATAATGTTACGCGCAAATCAATTTTTCATAAACCAATCGAAAATGATAAAGCCAAAGAAATTAAAGTCAAAATTAACCAATTAGAAAGAGCACTCAAGCAAAAGAAACCAATTGATGCTGAATTAGAAAAACTGTATGCTCAAATTGATAAAATTGACTACGAATTAACCTACTGACAAAATTACGCTCAAAATAAACGCGAACAAGTTGAAAAAAGATTTACCAGTCGTAAATTAACTAAAAAAGAAATCTTGGATCGCGTTAATAATGTTATTAATTTAGTGGGACTTGCAGGTAATGAAAATAAGTATCCCCAAGATTTATCAGGGGGAATGCGGCAAAGAGTGGCACTTGCTAGAGCAATTGTCATTGAACCAGATGTCTTACTATTAGATGAACCATTATCGGCTCTTGATGCAAAAATTCGCAAGCAAATGCAACTAGAATTAAAAAGAATTCATAATCAATTAGGAATTACTTTTATTTTAGTTACTCATGACCAAGAAGAAGCATTAACCTTAAGTAATAAAATTGTGGTCATGAATTTTGGAAAAATTATGCAAATTGGTAATCCCCAAGAAATTTATGATTCCCCTAATTGTGCTTGAGTTGCTAACTTCATTGGTGTTGCCAATGTTTTTACGGGGGTTATTAAACCAGAAGGAAAAGTACAATGCCTAGGAATTACTACTAGTTTTCGTCCGGATGATATCAATGTGGCAGCTGATGGAAAATATGTTGATGTATTAATTAGACCAGAAGACTTTGATGTAGTTGAAAAAGGTCAAGGGCTCATTGACGTTACAGTCAAAGCAATTATCTATAAGGGGTTAATGTGACAATTAACTTGTGAAACTAAAAATCATGAACCATTAATTGTTGAATCAGTTAACCACGTTGATATTAATAAAACCATTGGTCTAAAGTGAGATACTGATGACCTTCATATTATGAAAAAAGAAGGTCTTGCCAATGAATAATTTACGCTTTGGAGCTAAGAAATTAACCAAGGTTTTTAATGGAAAATTTTTATTAATGCTCCCATTCCTCTTGATTTCGTTAATTTTAGTAATTATTCCCACCATTATTATCGTTATTTATGCATTTGTTCCGCATGATAATTTAGGAGAAGCTGCCAACTGGGAAGTAATGGATTTAACCACCTGACAAATTATTGGTTGAACTTTACTTACGTCGGTCATTACCACTTTAATTTGCATTATTATTGGTTTTCCCTTTGCCTATTGATTATCATTAGCAAAAAGTAAAATCTTTCGTGTTTTTGCACTGTTAGTAGTAACCAGTCCAATTTGAACCAGTACTTTGTTTAAATTAATTGGCCTTAAAACGATGTTTGATATTTTAAATGGGGCTATTAATTCTACTTATGGTGATCAATACACGATTTTAGGTTATGTTTATATTTTCTTGCCATTAATGATTTTACCTATTTATCAAGTCTTAGAAGTAATGCCTGCTAACTACAGTCTTGCTAGTCAAGATTTAGGAGCAAGTAAAACTCGCACCTTCTTCATGGTTATCTTGCCATATGCTAAAAAAGCAATTTTAGCTGGTGTTACTTTAGTTTTTGTTCCTTCAATGATGATTATTTCGGTTACTGCTTATATGAACAATGCTTCAAATGCTCAATTGCTCGGGGGAGAAATTTACAGTCAGGCGAGTTTAGGACTTGACAATAAATTGTCACTGTCAAGAGCAAGTGTAATTAGCATTGTATCCGCCATGATTTTATTGGCGTTGTGATTTGCGTGTGTCAAAGTTCCAAAATGAATTGTGTGGGGCATTCGCAAATGACAATCAAGAAATCCTCATTATGGTAAGTATTATGCTTTTTCTTCAAATGTTTTAAATAGTAAAAAGAAAAAACACGAAGTTAACTTAAAGTTAGGTCGGAAGCGAATTATCTTTCCACAAGATGAGGCCAAGATCAATGAGATTGTCAAAGGGATTAAGCATATTTATATTGTTAATGATTTAAATTTTGATGCTAAGACCATTGATGATTTATATCAACCACATTTATCCATTAGTACTTATATTCACTTAAATAATATTTCTGATGTTTTAGCAAAAGATGATATTGCATTAAAGGAATAGAAAACAATGCACAAAAAGAAAATCTTTAGTTGAAAACAATTTTTAGCAAAATGATATATTTTAATCATTTTGGCATTAATTTACATTCCTTTAATCTTCATTATCTTCTTATCATTCAACCAAGGAAGTCCTATTAAAGGAAATGTTAACGTTAAATTTGGGCACTGAACAGTTGCTAATTACCTTACGCTTTTTCTAAATCCATCGTTTACTCATTCACTAACTGCGAGTTTAATTGTTGCAGTGATTGTCGTACCAATTTGTGTAATTTTAGCAGTCATGGTTTGCTTTGGGATGTGATCAAACTGAAAAGGTTATACCAAGATTGTTTTAGGAATTTCTAACTTATCAATCGCTATTCCAAGTGTTATTAATGGAATTGCTCTTGTCATCTTATTTTCCTTTACTTGAATTGCCCTAGGATTTAATTATGGGTATATTACCATTGTGTTAGCACAAGTGTCATTTGCTACACCCTACGCAATTGTGTTTATTTACCCAAAATTACAAAAGTTTGATGTTAATTTGCTTTATGCTAGTGAAGATCTTGGTTACACCAAGTTTATGACCTTTTGAAAGATTGTTATTCCTTATTTAATTCCAAGTATTTTACTAGCAAGTGTAATTGTGTTTACCCAAAGTTTTGATGACTATGTTATTACTTCCTTAGTAGAAGGTAGAGTATCAGTAATTGCAGTTAACTTATATACCATGAACAAGGGTATTCAAGTATGGGCCGTTACCTTTGGAGCCATTGTGATGTTTATTACTTTTGCCATTATTATTGTTCGTACCTTAATTACTACTAGTCAAGAATACACCAAGAAACACCATGACAAAAAAGTGCGTATGCAACAAATGCATAAATTAAGCATGGGTAAATTAAAAATGTTTCACATGAAACACCAAAAAGAAGTAATTAAAAATGCGTAAAGGTTGAGCAATTGCGTGTGGGCTTGGTGCACTGTTAGTAGTGACAGCTGGAATTTTAGGATTAGTATTTGGTTTAGCATCCGTAAAAAGCAACAAAACGCTCATTTTTGGTAATTTTGCTGAATATGAATCGCCTTCCTTACAAGAAAAAATTACGAGTGATATTGAACAAGAAAATCCGGGGGTTAATGTTCAATATACTTACTACAACCTAAATAACCAATTACCTGCTTTATACGAAAATAAGCAAATTACCATTGGCGTACCTACTGATTATGAAGCAGCCCAATTAATTTCATTAGGTTTAATTAAACCATTAAATTATTCCTTGTTTAATACCAATGGAATGCATTTAGGTTATTACTTAAATGGAAAATACATTCCAATTGAAAACGGAATCTTACCATTGCAAGTTAACTTGCAACAGCAAGATCCTACTTATCATGTTCCATATACTTTAGATGGCAATGGCCAATCATATAGTCAAGACGAAGCATACCAAACTGAATATAAATACAGTATTTGCAATTTGCTTTCTCCTGGGATTATTTGTGACATTTCACAAATCTATTTACATTGTGATTTTAACGGAATGACCCACATTAACATTTTTAATTATGATTTGCCTTATTTCTTTCAAAATTATACGTTTGCTTATACTACCAACGGTGTAACTTCTAATAGTGAATTAGCAATGCTAAATTCCCTTAATACTTCCCAGACTTGAAATCAAATCTTACCAGTACTTAAAAATGTAAAGTGATTTAATTCGGTGAAGGCACGCCCAAAAATTGGAATTGTGGGTAGTCCCCAATCGGTTTATTCGCTAGCTGCTTGTTTGCAAAATAACACTAATAGCGTGCCAATTACTAATCCTGATCCAAATAATTCTAGTATTAAGGAAATGGAAAATACTTACGGGGCATTTACTAGCTATTTATCCAAAGCAAATTTAGGCAGTAATCCAGTTTATAATTCCGCATCCAGTGCAGGAATTATTAATGAACTTGATAATGGGCAATTACACGGTGGATTTTGCTATAATGGGGATGCATTGTATACTGCCATGGGCGGGAATTATGCTACGACCTTAACTAGCAGTCAATGGCAAGCACTAACTCCAAATACTTTTCATGTAGTACACCCAAAATATACCATGATTGCATTAGATACAGTAGGAATTAGTAAGTATTTAAGTAATAATTTAATTTTGCCTACTTATGAATTTATGTATGATTTATGCTTAAATGGATGTGATGCTAGTCCTACTTTTAATGGGTATAATGAACCAACTGGAAAAGATGCTAATGGTAACCAAATTAATTATGCGAATACCTACACTTATTTGCTATCAAATTACCAAAATAATCCGCAATTAATTGATTTGATTACCGGTAGTAATCAAGCTCACTCATGTCCATTTTATTATTGATCACAAGCTACTAACAATAGCAATAATAACAATCCATGAATGCCAAATAGTGATAATGCAACTAATTTCATTGGAAGCATGAATAGCAATGGTCAATATCAATATGGTACGATGCAAAACTTTTCGTACAACTTATATGTTTCTCCTTGATTAAGTATTAATAATTTCGTGGGTGAAATTATGACTAATAAAGGGGCACAAGTGATGAACGCAAAAGCAGGCATGAATTGATTTACTACCCAAACTTCTTATCCGTTTAGTAATAATCAAACCAACTTTGATAATTTTAATAGTTGGTTTGAAAACATTTATACCATTAATCCATCTAATTATGTTTATGCTATTCCTAAAAATATTAATTTTGTAATTACTCGAAATACCTGTGTAGAATTGCCATTAAATAAATATCAAATTTCGAACCAAGCAATTGCTTTTAATGACAGCATGTACCAAGATTTTGGAAACTAATTTATTCAATATATATACAAAAAAAGTAAGTGATTTTTAATCACCTACTTTTTATTTAATCAATTATACTTTTTTCAATGAATTCAATATCTTCTTTGCTTAAATTAAAACGCTTATATAAGTATTGGTCTAACTTATGATAATCATCTTTAATTTCATCTCAAGGAATATTAGCATCATTAACATCAATTAATGGAACATATTCAAATGTATCAGCACTTATATTCTGATTATTACGTTTGATACTTTCAAATAATCTAAAGAATTTGCTATATATATATATATATGCTTGACATATTCGAGATTAGCACTGACACCAACTTCTAAAAATGATTCAGTACATGCTTCATTTGGTTTAGCAATTTTAAGCGTACTCATAACTTTAGCTGGATAACTATTAACTAATTTTGATGCTTTACCAATTAAACATTTATATTTGTGCAAACTATTATTTTTGTCATGAATATTACTTACATCTGTGTATTGCACATGATAATTTTGTTCGTAAACTAAAATGCCATTTTTAAATGGTTCACTTTGGTGAGGAATTGGAGTTTTATCTTTACCTGTTTTTACTCATGCTGGTCTAATTCCATAAGGGCATTCTTTTTTAACAATAGTGTCAAAAGTAACGAGTTTATGATTAGCAGGAAAGACTTTATCAAAAATTGATTTTAATTGCTTGCTAGCAAGCAAAAAGATGACATCGTGTTTGTCATAGTATTTTTGTTCTTCTTGACGATAATGAGCAAATTCAGAAGTAAACACTTTTTCAAATTTATTGGTTTTATCATCAAGGAAATAAATTTTTGGTTCATCACTATGAGGTTTACCAGTTGCTAAAAAAAAGCACACTCCTCCACCTATTTCGACATTATTAAATAAATTAGATGCATCATTAAAATTATATAAAGTGGATAAATATCCATCACTAAGCATTAACTTATTAATCTTTTTAATTTGTTCTTTTCCTTGATTATGTACTTCTCAAGTTTTTGGAATGATGTAACTAAAATATTTTGGTTGCAATTTAATCGCTAGTTCTACAAATTTTGGATAAATTGGGGTATGCGATAAAGGATTGGTAGGACTATCTAATTTTGAATATGGGGGATTACCAACAATTGCATCAAAATGAATTATTTCATTATTCTTTATTTTTATTGCCATATTATCTTGAATTTCTTGAAAATTATTTTGATCTAATTTGTCAATTAAATCTTCTTGCAAATATATATTTGGTGAAATATTTTTATTAAGTCCAATTAATGTTCTTTCAGTAATTGCTTTTGCCATTGCTGTTTGACATAAAGCATAAATATTATTTTCAATTACTTGCTTTCAAATTGTTTTTTCATGGATTACAAGTTGATTGTTTTCTTGTTCTTTTTTTAGCAATCTAAAAAATGTATATGCATTATAAAGACTATATAAACCTTCTTTAGAATAAATATCTAAAATCTTTTGGTCTTTAGCATAAATATTCATAGTTACATCTTCAAGATTAATGAAGTGAGGAATTGAATTATTTTTATAATCTTCGTCTAAGAAATTTCAACCCCCAATGCAAGTGCCCAAATGCATATTAACTACTTTTCATGGTGTTAGAACTGTTTCTTTTTCTGGATTTTGAAAGGTACTTAATATTGTTGTAATTTTCGATATTCTTTCTTCGATTGACATTTGTTCAGTTTGCCTTAAATCATCAATAATTTTCCTTGCACATGCATTAAATAAATCCTTATCAAAGCATTTTGTTAATTTATTAAAAATTTCTTTGGTAACTAATGCAGGCATAAATTGATTTCATACTTCATCAGTAATTTCATTTGTAATTTCACTAATATTGATATCTTTCTGCCAATCAAATGCACCGTAAATTAAAAAGGGAAATTTAGTAGCAATCGTTAATAAAGCATCCTTGATATTTTCATAAGGAACTTCCTTGTTTTCATCATTGATAGTATTCTTAGTATTTGTTTTAACTTTCTTTGTGTTTTGTTTTTTGTCTTTTGTGCCATTCTGATTGATAGATAATTTTGAATTATTCTTTTGTTTATCAATGTCGTTTAATCATGTTTGTTCTTCATTAGATAATTTATCTACAGCAAATGAATTTATTAGATTTATTGATCAAAATCCATTATTGCAAATACTGCGAATATTATTTTGTTGAATTTCACTAATTAGTTCATTCACATCATAAACTTTAAATGAATTGTTAATATTAGCAATGACTGGTAGATACTTTATATTTTCTTCAATTACTTCTTGGATGCTATTTTTATTTTCAGTTTCTTTTTGAATCTTAGCAAGTTGCCATTGCATATTAAGAGCTCGTTCCGGTGCGAAGTCAAAAACATAACCAGTTGTTTTAATTTTGCTTGTATTTGGATCTTGATATGGGGATTGAACACGGAAAATAGTTTGCATATATTGGGAAACCGAAGTACTAGATCCTCCTGCAAGGTATAAAATTGCAGTTCATTGTCCTACTGTTGCACCCCTGGTCATTTTTCTGACTGATAAAGTAATAGTTCGTTTATTATTCCTTATTGCTTTTTCGACTTTGCGTTCATCACTTAACGGATTTTTTGAATTAGCTGATAAATTAACAATTCCATAATTGCCAAAACCAAAGAAGGGATGGTTATTTAATAAATTTTCAAGGGCATTGCAAGCATTCTTGCTTGGCAAGCACCAAAAAGTATGTTTAAAGTAATCACGGTATTTTTCATTACTAAATGGATATTCACTTTTTTCGTGATCAATGAGTAAATTAAGAAATTGCTTAACTGCTTGTTCGTTTGCAAAATGATTTTTATTATTCTCATCACATTTAAAGAATTCATCAAAACTAAAATATTTATCATCTTTATCAGTATATGAAGTAGAGCTTAAATTCATATCCTTTTTAAGATTAATTAAATAAAGCTTTAATTCTGGTAAATTGATATAAGGATTAATTGCTTTTGCATTGAATTCTTCTTTTGCCTTTTGTTCATCATTATAAGTCCAACTAAATATTTCATCAGTACTAAATTGCTTATAAATTCGATAAGGAGTACCTGATAGATATAAGAATTTAACATTTGGAGAGCATTTTTTTAATATGTCAATTAGGTTTAAACCTAATTCGCTAGTAGTTCCTTCGTCTGCTTCATCAATAATGATAAGATCCCATCTTACATTAAGTAATAATTCATTTTTATTTAAACGTGATTTTTCATTGATAAACGAACTAGTTTTTATATCCTGCATGCTGTAAAAAATAACGCATTTATTGTTTAATGCACCAATATTTATTTCTTGATTTGATGCATCGTCTTTAAGCGGACAACCAAGTTCTTTTGAATAGAATTTATACCCTTCACGCAACATTCCAATTGTAGTAAAATCACTATATCATTCTTTTTTTACTCCTGGTCGGTTAGTGATAATACACACATAATTAAAATTCAAGTTCGCTTTAAAAGAAGATGTAATTAGTTTTAAAGCACTAAATGTTTTTCCAAATCGCATTTTGCATGCTCAAAGAAATTGATCTGAATTGAGAAACTTATTAAGTGCTTTATCAATAGCTTCTTGTTGACTTGGACGTAAAGTAATATCATTTGATGTTGCTTTATTTTCAATGATGAAGTTTTGCTTCTTAACTGAATTAATTGCATCAATAGCACCTAAGACAGTAATGGGAAATCATTCGTCTCCACCATCTATTCCTTCTTCATCAAAATCTTTATGAATTATTCTATTGCGAGTTAATAAACGGTGCACATCATCATCACTAAAAAACTTACCGTTATTTGTAATTGCGATTGTGCAAAATCTTAAATCGCGGTAAAATGCTCCTGTTTTCGTTTGTTGGTTAATTCGTTTATTAGCAAAGTATTTAATTGATTCATCATTATCATGTATTTCATAATATGGTTTATCAAAGTGGCCATGAGTTGAACCAATTTTAACTAATCCTTTGTGGATTTCATCAGGGACAGTATAAACATAAATGATTGGATAAACTTGTTGAAAAGGATCATTAATGTTTAAGTTTGCTTTTATGTCATTATTATTTTTTGTCATACTTCTTTAAATCCTATCGAGTTTTAGTAACTAAAAAAATTCAAAAAACGGTTTATACAATCAATTGTAGCGAAATAAATTTAAATAAAATTGTTATCGCACAATTGTTAAGACAATTATTTACATTATTTAAATGCAATCAAAGCAAAATATTAGAATTAAATATAATTAAGTTTATTGCTAAGAGGTTAAACCAATGAACAAGGAAGAAAATCACTTAATTAAAGAACAAAACTATAAGATTCTTGTCAGCGAAAGCGTTGGGAAAGGTCACCCTGATAAAATATGTGACCAAATTTCTGATGCAATATTAGATGCTTGTTTAAGTCAAGATAATAATAGTAGAGTTGCTTGTGAAGTAATGGCTGCTAACACCGTTATTATGGTAGGTGGAGAAATTACGACTAAAGCAACTGTTAACGTTGAACAAGAAATTTGAAAAGTTATTAAACCATTAGGATATAACGAAAATAGTTTTACGATTATTTGCAATATTAATAAGCAATCACCTGACATTAGTAAAAAAGTTAATAAAGATGATGGCAGATATGCTGCTGGAGACCAAGGGATTACTTATGGATATGCTACGAGTGAAACCAAAAATTATTTACCAATCCAATATGACATTGCTAATAAATTATTAATGGCAATTGAAGATGCAAGAATTAACCAAAAAGTAATGCACATTAAAGCTGATATGAAATCTCAAGTTGAATTGCACCAATATCCTGATCATTATGTGGTACATAAAATAATTCTTGCTACTCAACATGAACCATTTATGACTAACAAAGAAAAAGATAGTTGAAAGCAAGCAATTAGGAATATTGCTAACGATGTATTAGCAACTTATAATTTACATGCTGAAGATAAAAACATCATGGTAAATGATGCAGGTGATTTTATCATTGGTGGCCCAATTGGTGATACTGGATTAACTGGTCGGAAATTACAAGTTGACACTTATGGTACTGAAGCACGCCATGGTGGAGGGGCATTAAGTGGAAAAGATTATACAAAGGTTGACCGGTCAGGAGCATATTTGGCACGTTGAATTGCTAAGAATATTGTTTACAATAAGTTAGCATCCAAATGTGAAATTGGTTTAGCATGGGAAATTGGAAAAGAAGTTCCTGATGAATTAATTGTTAATTGCTTTGGTACTGAAAAATGTTCTTTACAAGAAATTAGGGAATTAATTGTAAAGAACTTTGGGGATTTAAATATTAATGATGTAATTAAAGAATTAGATTTAAAAAAACCAATTTACTTACAAACCAGTGTTTACGGACATTTTGGTAATGATAAATTCCCTTGAGAAAAAACTTTTACTTTTAAGAAATAATTTAATGATGAGATAAGAAAAAGATGGAACCAAAATTCCATCTTTTTTTATCGCATTGTGTACGGAACTAATAATTTAAATTCATTAAAATCTTTTACTACATCACTAATTTGCTTGGTAAAAAATTCTAACGTCCCTTTTAGATTTTGGTGAGCAAAAGCTCATTGCCAAGAAGTTAAACAAAATAACACCACTAAACTCTTAAAGGTTTTTCATTGGGTTAAATTGCTAATAAAACCAGTTAATACTTGCTTTACTAATTTAGGAGCTTTTTTAAAACTAAAGAAATAAAGTTTGACTAAATCTTGGTAGTTTGGTTCTACTTCACACCGATTAAAATCAATTAAATTTAATTGTTCATTATCTAAATCATAAAGAAGATTTAAAAAGTTTAAATCGCCATGATTCATCGTATACTTGCTAAAACATAAACTTTTTCATGAATATTTAAGTTCATGCGTTAGTAAATTAAATAAACGCTTTTTATTTTCATCAGTCACAATTTGACCATAGTAATTAACAATCAAATCATCTAACCGGTTTTTGCGATCTTGAATAAAGTGATGCTTGTTTGAGTATCAATTAGCTTGCTTAGGATAGTATCCATGAATTAGTTGCACTAATTCTTTAATGCTTTCTGCAATGTATTCAATTTCGTCTCAATTAGTTAAGATAACTTGATTCAAACTAATTCCTGGCATTCATTCTAATAATAAACAATATCAATTTAAACTAGATAATTTAAAAGGTTTGATTGCCTTGGGAACATTATCAATGAATTGGTGTAATCATTTTAGTAATTGATATTGAACATTATAGTTATATTCTTCATTCCCAGCATGAGCATTATATTGATCAAAATCAAATGCTCTTAATAAATATTCTTTTTTATCATCACAAATTAAATGAAACTTAAAATCTCCACTACCGCTTAACTTGCTAACTTCTTTAACCTTACTATGATTAATTTTTAATTTTAATAAGACATCTAATGGATCAGCACTAGATTGATTGTTCACATGGTCTTTCATCATTATCTTGTAAGTATTTTTCTCCATAATATGCCATCATGACTCCATTATCACCAGTGTACTTTAAATCAGTTAGGTGTAATGATTTAATTCATGGTTCTTTTTCTAAGGCATGTTTTAAGGTTTGTGAAGCACTTACTCCTCCACCAATGAACACATTGCTAATGTGATAGATGGTAGCTCAATAATGCAATTTACGAACCATTTCTTCCACAATTCATTTCATGGCACTAGCTGCAATTTGTTCCTTGGTGTATTTATGATTATTACTATTATTATTAATTAAAGTCAAAACATGAGTTTTAAAACCAGAGAAGCTAAAGTTTTCATTTTTACCACTGTGTTCAATTAAAGGCACAATTGCTAAATCATCCCGATAAGTTTCATCAATAGTTTTTCCTGCTGGATAATCAATTCCTAATCGCCGGCCAATTTTATCTAAGCATTCTCCAGCTGCATCATCAGTAGTACATACTAACTTCGTAATGTTGCTTGCACTACTTACTTTAAAAATTGAAGAAGTTTTCCCAGAAACTACAAGGGCAAGAAAAGGATATTTAACATCTTTTTGGTTAATAGCAGCACTAAAGATGTGCCCACCAATGTGACTAACACCAATTGGATGAATTCCTCATTGTCATCCTAAAGTTTTAGCAAAGGTATTAGCAACATGCAATCCACCGATTAATCCAGGTCGGGCTGTGTAAACAATATCCGTAATTTTTGAAACATCAAAGTCCTTCACTAATTTTGCAATCATTTTTTGCATGTTTTCTTCGTGCAATCTACTGGCAATTTCTGGAATTACTCCCCCGTATTGGGCGTGCACTTTAGCACTACTATACAGGTCCTGGTATAATACTTTGCCATCACAAACAATTCCAATGGCAGCTTCATCACAACTACTTTCAATTCCAAGCACAACGTGTTTTTTCTTTTCCATCTTTATTCTTCTTTCTCTTTATTATTAATTTCATCACTTGTTTGATGATTCATTAGATCAGTTAATGCATTGTCATATTTTTGCATTAAATCCTTTTTCTTTTGTTGATATTGTTTCATAATATCTTGCAAAATTAATTGTTTACTTGCTTCATTTAAACTATTGCGATATTTAAAAATTGCATAGTTTAATTTTTGTTGCAATTGCAAATCAATTTCTGCTAATTTATGATCATAAATTGCTTGTTGATTACTTGCATAAAAAGCTTTAGCATCATTACTTAATTCTTGATCTTCAGTTAGATTTAAAGTAATTGGATCAGTAGTTAATTCTTTAAATTGCTTGCTATTAAACAAAAAACCTAATGCATTATTTGCTTTTAGTAAACTAGTATCTTCACTATTGACGATGGTAATTTCAAGATTTTGCTTAAAGTCTTGGGCAATAATCTTCATTAATTCTTTAATTGCATTATCATCTTGATTCATTAATACCATGATGCAATCAAGATCACTAAAAATGCTGTAAGTATAATTTAATAATCTTAAATTAAAGTAAATTTGACTATTACCAACATTTTCCATGTTAAATACAAATTGGTGGTTTAATTGACTAATTCCTTTTAACATTGGAATGTTTTTATTAAGAATTTGATTAAACTTTTTTACTAAATTTAATTTCAAAATTAAATAGTCTTGAATACTCATACTATTAACTTTCGGCATGATTTTTTTCTTGCGATAATCATAGGCTCAGATTACCGCAATAAAAATAATCGTAAAAACAATTGGAACAATGACATTAGAAGCATCAAAGTAAGAAATTCAAATCTTTGGTACCAAAATTGCTTGACCCGCTTGATCAGTGTTTAAAATCAAATCATTGGTTTGCAATTTTGAAATATCTAATCCACCAATTTGATTTTGATTTGCTACAAAAAACGCATGGAGTAATTCTTGCATTGAACTAGTTAGTTGCACAATCATAAAAGTACTTCCAACTTTGAAAATCATTTTATCAACTTGATCAGGAGTTAAATTTAATTGGTGTAACGCATTAGCAATTGCTGGTTGCGTATAATATGATGAATCAGTTCCAATTAATTTTAAAATTCCTGCTGCCTCCGAATTAGTAAAGACATATCCAATCAACTGATTGTTAGCATAAATTGCTCCTTGTGCTTCACCCCTAATTAGTAATAATGATTTGGTTGTACTTGTAATAATTGGAATGGCTAAACCAAATATTAATGCTAAAATAAGCCCAATAATGCATCCTAAATAAATAATCTTTTCAATGATTTGCAAAATACTATGGTGTTTGTTACTTAAAGATTGGTTCTTTTTGTAATCAGTAGTATAATACCAAAATTTAATTCATCATGCTATTAACGGATTTTTTAAACGCAAGCGATAATCAAAACTTTGATTAAGGATATAAAAGAAACGGTCACTGCTATATGCCGTACCGTTATCATGACAATAGTCCTGATTGATATGTTGCAAGTGACCGTAGGTTTTATTGGAAATTAAGATAACTTTACTCATGAAAATAATTAATTAGTTATTTGATTTTAAGCAATTAGTAATTTCTTCAATAATTAAATTAGATTTAGTAAATCATTCAAATTCGTTAATCCGATAGACTTTATAACCCCGTGATTCAAGGAATCGTTGAAAGTCGATTTTTTGCAATCACTTAGTTTCGTCTTGAAAGTCATTTAAATTATCAACTAACACAATGAGGTTAATAGCGTTACATTCACTATTCATGTAAGCAAAATCAACATTCTTTGATCCAATGTTAAAGTTGCAATTTAACGAATTTGCTTCCTTTACTGATTCTAGTTTTGGTAAAATCCGCTTATTAAATTCACTTTGATTTTCACTAGCTTGTTCAAGATTATAGGCATTGCTAATTGAAGGACGGTTACTGCATTCATTTGCATAAATTAGATATCGTTGGAAAATGTCAATTCCTTCATTTTCACTTGTATTAACAATGTCTTTGGGATCTAATGATGAAACAACATCAATTTCCTTTTTGGCTCTGGTCACTGCAACGTTAATCCGATATTTACCGTTGCGAGTGCGAATTGGACCAAAGTTAACATTTAATTTATCATTAGCATTTTTTGCATATGTGGTATCGAAAATAACTAAGTCAGCTTCTTCCCCTTGAATATTTTCCAAATTGGAAATATTAATCTTTTTATCAAGGTTAACATTTAATTCCGGATCTTTTTGCAACAAACGTTGCACTAATTCCATTTGCTTAACGTTCGCAGTGATAACAATCATGCTGTCGTACTTATCAAGATTAGCAGCAATTACTTCAATATCTTTTTGGGCATTTGGAATGTTAGTATTATTATCATCAAACATTCCTCCTATCACATCTTGCACTTTAATTGCGTTCTTATTAATTTCATGGTTATAAGAAGCAAATTCCAATTTGTTATCATAGAAGTATTTATTACTAAAATCAATTAATTGAGCGTTATCACTCCGATAGTGGTTTACCAAGCTAAATTCATTTCAAGATAAAGAAATTGCTTTTTCTAACAATGAAGTAGCAATATCAGAATAATTTTGACTGTCACTATAAGCTTCATCCGCATCAATATCTTCAATAGACATGAAATAAGTTGATGGTTGTAATTGTTTATCATCCCCTGCAACTACTTTAATCTTTGTTCGATAAACAATCGGATAAATTTTTTCTAATAAGATTTGACTTGCTTCATCAAAAATACCATAGTCATAAATGTTTTTATCAAGCGGAATATAAGTAGCAATGTTTTCTGGATTTCCTAACCAAACGCTAAATAAATCTCTTAGACAATCCCGATTAGTATCAATGAATTTAAAGATTTGTGGTCGTTTCTTTAGTTCGTAAGAACCTAAAATTTCTACAATCTTTTTCTTTCTATCATCAGGAAGGTTTGCTAACTTAATTTTTAGTTTTAAGATAAGGTATTTGTAAACTAAATCAAGAGTATCCTTACTTAAAGTAACATATTCATTAGTTTGATTATTAATTAAATCTTGTAAGGTTTCATGGTCATCAAGACTAACGTGGTTCCTTTTAATTAATTCATCAATATTGCGAATTTCGGAATATAAGATGCATTGATCAAAAGTAAATTCGCCTGCTAAAAAGAACTTAAAATACTTGAAATCAAGGAAGTATAATTTTTGGTCAAAGTATTGTCTAAATAGTGGATCATCTAAAGCTGGAATGTAATAATAAAAGGCATTTGGATCTAAGACAATATTAAAGTAAACTGCCAAGTTTCTTAATTGGTCTTGACCATTTAATACCTTCATGTTTGAGTGAACAAATTTGAAGTAATCTTTTGCTTTTTGAGGAATTGATTTATTTTTATATTTAAGTTTCTTTAGCAATGGTAAATCTTTTAAATATTCTTCTCCGCTTAAGAACAAATCAAATTTATATGCCTTATTTGCTTCATCAGAAATATCTTCAATGTGTTTGTAAAAATCATCGACATCCGCAAATGATTTTTCTCATAATTCCTTGCCAAGATATGAATGATATTCAGCAAGCATTTTAACTGGTTCATATACTTCGTCAAGATTAGAAACTAAATAATTTAATTCATCTTGGCTGATTTGTTTTTCATCTAATAATTTCTTGATGCTATTAGCAACATGGTCTTTTTGACTAACATCATTTAATTCCAAAAGTTTTGGAAAAACTTTTTTAACTTCAATGACATGAAAGGCATCTTGTTGATACTTGTTAATTTCATCATGAACCTTGTCATAAAATTCTTTGTAATGCACAAAGAAATCACTTGGTTTGATATTATTTGCTTCTAATTTAGGTTCAACATCTTTGATAAAGTAATCAACGGTAGCTGCATTATCTTTTAAAACTGCAACTTTGTCTTTTAATTGATTCTTGATATCTTCATACCGAGAAAAATTAATGTCTTTGATGTCTTGGTTACTAAATAATGCGTTATATTCTTTTCATTTATTTTTTAATTTAGTATCGTATTGTTTGCTGTCAAGTTGTGCTTTTAATTTAGCAGCTTCTTGTTCATCAATTTGCAGTTGTTTAGTTTTGTAAGTAGAGTGACTTCATTCATTACCCAAGGTGTCTTTTAAAACCTTGAATGTTTTATAAAATTCATCATTATTATCGTAATCAGTAATTGGTAAAAAGAAAGGACTTAAATTTGGCAATCTCTTTAAAATGACATGAATTGCTGTCATTTTTTCACTGACAAGCAACGCAGTTTTACCGTTAACTAAAATGTTTAATAATAAGTTAGAAATTACTTGGGATTTACCAGTACCAGGAGGACCAAAAATAACGGTATTTTGGTGTAATGCTGATCGAATTGCATAACGTTGATAAATATCAACCTTTTCGTCTGCTAACAAAATTGATTTACCCGTTGTTTCTTCATCAATGAAACGTTTACGTGGTCAAAAATTGTTATCTTCTTCGCTAAAAGGATCATAATTTTGATCTTTAGTTTGTAGTTGGTTAATTTGACGATATAAGATCGCATCATTGATATCATAAATTCCAAGCACACATTCGTCCTTAATTGTAGGCTTGGTAATATCAGTGACATATTTAGCAAATTCTTGGCTGGTAAGATCATCAAAATCATGTGCATCAGGTTCAAGTTTAATGTCTTCACCAATGAGCCGTTTTAATTCATTAATGATTTTATCTAGGGTTTCATTTGGGGTTGGTGCTTCATATTGCTTAGCATCCAAATTAGCATTCATCCCTTGTAAGCGTGCTAAATAAATTAATAATTTTTCGTTAATAATTCATTTATCAGTGCTAATAATCTTGCGTTCATCATTATTAATTTCTACTTGTAAGAACAATAATGGTGCACGCACACTCTTATTATCTTCAAAGTTTACATATAAAAAATAGCGAGCAACGTATAAAGTTTCAATTCCTTGCTTGTTATATAAACTTTTTGCTTTACGATTGATGGATTGTAAATCGTCCTTAATTTCAGGATTAATTTTTTTCAATTCGGCTTTAAGTGCTAAACTTAAAGATTTCTTAATTTCATCAAAACTAGGATTTTCACCACTATCTAGTTGAGTTACCGAATTATTTTGGTCAGGGTTTGATAAAGAATTTAGTTCTTCTTGATTTTCTTTTAATACATCATCGACATTGATGCTGAAAGCAGGTCAATAAAAATTCTTCTTATCACTTTTATCGTGATAATTAAGTACTAGTTGGTTAATTTTGGTAATCGTACTACTAATACTATCCTTACTATTGCTCATCCGATCAACTAATTTACCAATTTCGTCCTTGAATTCTTTAAGGTCAAATTGCATTGGGATTAATAAGGAAGAAGATGGAGCATTGTTAAAGAATTGATTAATATCTTCCTTACTATATACACTATATAAATCGTAGAAATTACGGTGCTTAGTGGATAATAAGCGAATGCAACCACCTTTGGTACTTGCCTGTAGTAAATTTTCTGATTTTTTTTCAATAATTGACTTGTCCATAGATTCATCTACTTTCTTTAATTATGTCCGCAATATAATTTTATAATTTTTTATGCTTTTGCTTTTTTGTTTATTTAACGCAATATTTAATAAAATAAAAACGCAAAAAAATATAAAGAAAAGGAGGGAAAAATGAATAACAATCAAGAACTTGTTAAACAAGCTGATTTTAACAGTAAAAAGCATGATATTATTAGTGACGCCAATATTAAATCTTGTTACTTTTTTTACATTAATAATATCAGTAAGAATTTTGACTTAGATTTGCAAGACTATCACTTTGATGAAAGTGATGAACTTAAACAAAGTGATTTAGAAAATCTAAAAGAATTCCAGCAAATTACCAAATCGTCAACTGTGATTAAAGTTATTAATAAGGTGTTCAACCGAATTGCAAGTTTAACCACGTCCAAAAACAATTCCTTATTTGTAAACTTAAATGGTGAAAATGATGAACCATTTTATTTATCCTATGACAAAAATAATGACTTTTCCAGCAGCATTTTAGGTAACATTCACACCAATAAAATGTATTCATTTACGTCACGAGTAAGTAAAAATAGTTACTTGTATCGATTTGTTGACACATTATCGATCATGTTTTATTTACAACAAGACACCAACCGGATTGTAGGGGGGATTGTATTAAATAAATTAGATAAGGATAGTGATACCTTCAATGATACGTTTGAGGACTTCTACCTATCCAATTTAGTTAATACATTCGTGTGTGACCAACTATATCCGTATGACTTGGAATTGCTTTTAAATATTGATAAGAAAAAAATGAATTTAAAAAGCAATCAAGCAATTGACCTTGATGCAAATCGAATCAAGAAACTAAGCATGCAAGATCCAAATCTTGTCTTACTAAAATCAAACTGGGAAAAGTTAATTCAAGCTAAATTTTTAAAATACCAACCAAACTTTGATGACAAAGAAATTGATTACTATAAAAATACCTTATTTTTTAGCGTCATGAGTTTGTGAATGATTGTGGTACATCTAGTTGAAGAACTAGATGAATACTTTACCAGTGGAAATGAACAAAAATTGATTAATCTTGCGAAAAAGAAGGACGATGTCATCAAGAATGTTAACATGAATGACACGCAAGATTTTTTATCAATTGCTAATTATTTAAAAGTTACTAAAACGTTAGATATTTTGCAAAAAAAATTTGATAATTATTCACTAAGTGAACCAAAACTTGTGTTTGATTTATATAGTGAAAACAAATTGTTTTTACTTGATTTTGACCAAATCGTCCATAACCGCTATTTAACTTCTTATTTAATGGCAATCTTATTTCGCAGTGAATATGGTATTAATGATATTAATGCTAATTTCCTTAACATTGAGCAAGTAAGAAAATTGCTAAATGAAGATGTCATTAACGGTTTTGCCCAAGAACAAATTGTGCAATTAAAGCGTACGTTGTGTACGCAAAACTTTGATTACGACTGTTTTGTTAATGATGAAACCATTGTGATTTTGCATAACAAAGTAAATCCTGAGGAAACTTTAAGTTATTTAAATCAATTAAAGCGGGTGGTAAATTTCTATATTTGAGGATTGCTTTACACAGTTACTAAAGAACTAGAAATGACTGATTTGCAAACATATACTAATTATTTAGTAATTAGTAACCAGAAATCTAAGGTGGTATACTTTCGCCAATTAATTAGGGATATTGATGATATTAAATTTAACTGGGATGATGATTTTTTTGGGATCAAGCAAATTAAAACTATTGTCTTTGCTTTAAATACCCAAACCCATTTAATGGAAGAATTAAAAGATTTGCAAAACCAAATAACGCAAGAAGACGAAATCTTTAAGCGTCAAAGTGAACGGACATCAATTATTCTTTCATTTATCATTGCACTGCTAATTGGATATGTTGATTTTTTATCATGTGTTTTTAGTATTTTGCCATGCTCATGAACAATTGTTCCATGGAATTGAATTTTAGGAACAATTGGCTTTACAACTTTTACTACGACAATTAACATGATTATTCTTATTTGAACCATTGTTAATCTCGTTGTATTAAGGTCGCAGTATAAGAACATTGACGCAAGAAATAAACGGATTCGATACAGTTATGGGGGAAGATTGCAATATGTTAAAACTAAATAAATGGGAATTAAACTAATGGAACAATTAATTAATAATGAACTAAATGATACCAGTTTAAAAAATTTATTCCCCATTCAATATTTGAATACTGATTTAGTCATTCCCTTTTACTTTGATCACCACCGGATCAGTCCCAATGCCAAACTCAATTTAGAGTTATTTAAAGCCCAATTTAGTGCAAGTATTAAACAATTTGTCACCAATTTTAATCAATTTGATGCAAAAAATACTGATTTGGTGCTTACTTCGTATCAATACCAAGAACAATACCAACACATTGATTTCTTAAATCGGAATCAAGCATTTTCTTACTTAATCGCCTTTAATGAATATACAGTTATTAGTAAATACTTTAAGGGTGCAGACTTTCATCTTTATTATGACCAAAAACAAGATATTGTTAACGGGGCAGTTACGTTACATTTAAATAAAGTTGATAATGCGAATTTTACTTCCTTGATTAAAAGTAGTTATTTACACAGTTTATTTGAATATTTTATTGAAACTTATTATTTTCCTGAATTAGGGCAAATTTTTCCGCAGTTAGTATTTGCTAATCCTGTGACTGTCAGTCAACAACATCTCATGGGTAAAGATGCAAATAAAGCATTTAATTTAACTGATCAAGTCTTAAAAGATATTTGAATAAAATTAGTTGACTCTAAGTTAACTAATGAATATGCTTATTTAAAAACTGACGATTATTTTTACGGAATTATCAATACCTTTATGGTTAGTTTATACATCCAAAATATGATTCGGCATTTAATTCTTAACCAAGAATTTAATGATGAATCATCAACTGGATTTATTAATAAAAATAAATTGGTTGCTTATAATCGTTACCAATGGATGTTTACTTATTTATTTGCTGATAATGCCCTGCCAGTTTCCTATAAACAAAAAAATGATCTTGCTTATTCTAACTTTAAAAAAAGAGAATTTTCATTTAATAATTTGCGAATTCCCTTAGTGCATTTATTTTATTTCCACGAAATGGGATTTAAAGAATTTGCTAATTACTGAATTGTGAATCACCATTCTCATATTAATTATCAATCTGATTTAAACTTACCTTATGTTTCTTTAATTATTAACACCTTATTGCATGCAGATAAATTCATGATTGGTAATAAAAGTAAATTCTTCATTAATTTAGAAGAATTTACGAAGATGATTAACGATTTAATTAGTAATGAGACATTTATTGATGAAAATGTTAAGAATGCCCAAAATACCTTATTTTACAGTAACAACCACTTTGCAAGTTACAACTATTTAAATCACTTAATCTTACTATCAACTACTAATAGTTTGGCTGATTCTTCGCGTAAGCAATTAACTTATTTCTATATTTTGGGAATGGCATACTTTGGATCTTTTTATACACAATATTTAGCATTAGATAATTTTGCGTTATTTTTAATTCAAAGTGGATATAGTAAGAAAAATTTTTCTTACCGAAAAATTGTGTATGCGACTAGAATCTTATTAAATACGTTAGACAGTAATTTATTTGGGATTAATTCCATTAAATATGTTGTAAACAGGTTAAATGAACAATATAAATTTGTTGATCATTTAAAAGGATTAATCAACGCCATTCGCAATGAAGATGAAGCGGATAAATTAATTATTGAACGTAATTCAATTGCGACTGCTTTTATTTGTGCACTATTTGTTGGAATTATTTGGTTTGTCGACCAATGTTTTAGTACGATTGATGCAATGGGATATGGAAAAACGGGGGCGCAACCTGGTTATACCCCACATGCAGTTAGTTATCCAATGACCTATGGTTTTATTGCTTTATCAGTATTTATTATCGCTATTATTACCATCATTTTGCTTTATCAGTGTGCGAAATTATATATTACTTATTTTCATACTAAAAATCAAGGATTATTGAATCTTTATTAGGGATTACTTATGAAAAAAGAAGTTAGTGTTAATATTGATTCAATCAATATTTATGATAATTACTTTTTTTCCATTAAAATGGTAAATAAAAAAGCATTTATCAAGAATATTTTGCAATATGCTAATAATGATTTTTTGTTTTCATTATTAAATAAAAAATTGATTCAATTAAACGAATTAACCTTCTATCATGATGAGTATTTGTATAAACGTCATGATAGTAATTTACAGATTTTGAAAACGATTGATGTAAGTAATGATGAATATCAAAATAAGAATTCGGAAATTGAAAAACGGCATTTTACTTATTCATTATTATTCAATCCCCTTTATGAACCAAATCAATTTATTAAGAATGCTACCTTTGTTTTGAATTTTGATATTCAAACCTATTTAATTACTGGTGGAATGGGTTGACAACTTGATGATCAATGATTAAACAGTTTGACAATTTTGCCTCAGTATGCAAATGATGGACAAAAAAACCAACAACTTGGATTAATATTTTTTAATCAAGTAATTACTAATTTTTTTAAAGAGTTATTTAAAAAATTAGCATTTATTGATTTAGCTAATTTATTAAAGGATGATGAATTGCATAGTTTACATAAACTATATTTATATACTAATCAAGTGTATTCCATTGACACTTTATATCAACAATTTACTGCTAAAACTTATAAAGCCTTATTTTATTTATTCTTCAATAATGAAAATGAATATCAAAATTTAGCCCACAAAATTTTTGATTTCTTTGTCTTGTTATTTTTGCATGAATTTAGTTTATGCCGGTCTTTAATTGATAGTTTTTATTTTGATAATCAAACAAGTAACAATAAGATTAATCAAAAAATTAAAACATGACTCAATCTTCATTTCGATGATGAAAATCAAAACAAACTAAATATCTATTTTAATCATCAAAACAATAGTTTAAATGATATTGTGAAAAACACCGCATCTTATTTAGTAGCAAAAAACAGCAAGTCCTTTAATAAACAATATGATAGTTTAAGTAAGATTGCTCAGCTAACGAGAAATACTATTTTTTTATCTGATCCGGGAATTATTTATGAATTTAATTTAAAGCATGCTTATGACTATTTAAATAAAAGATTTTATAGTCATGATCCCGATTTAATAAGTTATAGCATTGCGCTATTACGCCCTGATTATTTTTTGTGTAATGACGATGCATGCTTAAGTACTACTTACTTTGATTTTGTCAATCATTTCAATTATTTAATTAATAGTGAAGTTATTAATGATGATTATTTTGTTCAAATTATTGAGCACAACTTTTTATTCAATAATTACTATTCATCGTGTTTTGCTAAAAATAATGTAAGTTTAGTTTTTCATGATGAATTTATTGATGAAGATGATAAAACTTTAATTCTTGAACAAAATCTATTGATTAGTGGCATTTGCTTAAGTAAGGAATTAAATTTAAGTTTGTTGTATGAACAATGACGATTAGGAATGCAAAAAAGTTACATCCGGACAAAATTCTTATATTCCCAAATTGAACAAGAAACAACTGATTTAGCAAATGACAGTAATTTGCAAGATTTAAATTCAACTTACCGTAAAGGAATTGATCACTATGAACATCACTTGCACACCCAATTTAATGTGAAGATGTTGCATAGTGATGTTAATTTAAAGAATGAATTTGATAAACGTCAACGTTTCATTGAAATAATTATTGTAGGGTTTATTGTTGCTAGCTTGATTTCATTAGTTGACTACGCAACGATGATTGGTAGTACTTTAGGAGTAAGTTGTTCAGGATATGGGGCCCATTTATGAGGTGCGTTACCAAATCCAGATGCTTCAAGCATTTGGAACCAGACTGCTAGTGGTGGGGCACACATGATTCCCCATTGAATTACAGCAACCGTCATTGGAGTTTCAACCGTGGTAACGGGTGTTAACACCATCATTCTGGTTGTTAGTTTGGCATACTTAATGTATGCTTATAAGAAGAATAAAGGAATTGATAAGCGGAAAGGAGAAGTAATTTAATGACGCAAGTAACTACTTCTACTACTGTTTTACCAAGTACTACTGATCAAAAAATCATTATTAACAATATTGATTATGTTTTTCCATTTCAAATAAAAAATTTAAATTATGCGTTGTTTGCCAAAGAAGATTCATCAATTATTGCTGATAAACAAATTGCTAATATCATAGCCAAATCAAATAATCCTAATTTTAAGTTTTTTGTAAAAGATACTAAATTTTGAAAGAAAGATGAACTAAAAGTAGCATTAAATTATTTAATTGATAAATTAAATGCTAATTTTAGTAATAATCCCCCTTTATTTTTAGCAGATGCTAATGGGGAATATGTTGAACAAATTGCTCCTAATATTCAACCATTTAATCAAGGGGTTGTTACTAACTATCTTTATGAAATTAAACTTAATCCCAAAAATTTAATGGCTAAATTATTTACTGGTTTGCAAATAAATTTGTGTGTTAATCATAATTCTCAACGCATTTCCGGTGCATTTATTCCTAAATTTAATTGACAATGATTTAAAGACAATTTTGATAATAATCATGCTGAATTAATTTATTTCATTAATTTATTTGAACAAAATGTTTTAGAACAATTATTTCCTTTATCAATGGAAAACATCATGGAAATTATTGATCCTAATTATGAATGTTCATTGCATCAAAAAACAAAAGTTACAAAGAATAGTACTGACCTAAAAAAGGTAATTGACATTAATAACTTCATTAATTTACGTAGCATCTCAATTCGTTCTTTATTTAATTTATGAAGTGATTTGTTCAATAATAAATTTATGCCTTTTCGGCACGATGAACAAATTAATGAAGCAACAAATAATCAATTAAAGGATGAATTTTTTTATGGGTCATTCTTTATGGTTGGAATTTTTAGTTTCCTTTTATACGAATTAAGTAATTTATTAACCAGCGATGGTTTATGTGCACTTATCCACATTGACACCATTAAAGACATTGTGATTAAAATAAATGCTAATCAAACCAATGATTTTTCAACATATATGCAACAATTAATCCAATTAACTCATGAATTAGTGGTGCACAATAATTCTGTTTTTACTTTCTTAAATAAAAAAGGCGAAAACATTATTATTAAGCAAAAACCAGTTTCATTAAAACAAATTCGGATTGACTTTAATTTAACAAAAAGTTCCATGCTTTACAACGTTAAAATTGCCCAAACTAATTTAATCCATGTTGAACAATTAATTGATGATGATGATAATTTGACTTTTTTATTGCTTACTTTATATCCCGAATTATTTATGCTTAATTTACAAGAAAGAAGCATGTTTCCTTCCCTAAAAGATATTTATGCATATGTTCAAATGATCAAGGAAATTGATAAGAATAAGTATAAACAACTAATTTTACGGTCAATTTGCGAAAATAATTATGCTTATTATTCCTTAATGCATAAACAAGTCATCGTGTTATTTGAAAATAATATTTATGATGAAGAAGCTAATCAAACATTTTTTAAATTAAATTATTATTACTATATTGCAATTGGGTTTGTGCATGCAAGGTTAGTGGAATTAGTAAGTTTACGAAAAATTCAAAATTATATTGAATTTACAGACGAAATTAAATGAAAAAACATCCCTTACCATAAATTACAACGGGATTTAATTGATCTTGATTATGAAGATGATTCCATTAATTTGTTTGCAACCCAAAAACTTGAAGTAATTCTAAAAAGAATGAATGATGAGTTTAGTTTGCATGAACAAATTAAAAACGATGAAGATAAATTACGTGATGTTGATGAATTATTCAAACGAGGAATTGAACGCAGTAACTTTGTCATTACGTTTATTGTGGCAATTTTAGTGGGAGTAATTAATTATATGGCTCAAATGTACAGTGAAGTGGTTTTGAATCCAATTGTATTGCAAGGTTATCCAGGCATTGATTCTAATTTTTCCTGGGGGATTATGACCATGACCATTTCTAGTATTTGTGAATTTGTCATGCTCCTCATCTTGTTCTATGCCTTTTACCGTATGATTTACTTCAAGGTAAAATTAAAAGAAATTGATGATCATAAATTGCAGTTATTCTAAATAAAGAAATAAGTTAGATAAAAAATCTAGCTTATTTTTTTATATTGGTATTTTCTTAGATATTTTCGATTGTAAATAATGTATGGGAATCATTACATTATTAATTAGTCTAATTTTTAGCTGCAATTTTATTAACTGCACTGTGAGTGCTAATTATTTAGCTTCACCGTCAATCAATCTTGCGTTTAGTCCTATTCCAAAAAAATGGGATGCTAACACTAACCAAATTTTTAGGTTCAATAATAGTTACATTGCTAGTTATCATGCTAATAATACAACTGCTGCGGTTGGGGTAAAAATCAATACAAGTAACTTAAATTTGAACAATAAGATATATTGAGCAAATGATTATGGAGGGGTGATGGGTGGTATGCTGCCATTAAAATGAACTTATAGTTTTAATATTAACATCCCTAATAGCAGTATGACCCAAGTTATTAATTTAAGTAAAATTGGGTACGATTATAATTTTTCACAATTATCATTAAATAATTTAATTAATGTTGGGCAACTTAATCAGTTTGTGAATAATTTTTTTAGCAATGCAACAATTAGATTGCCTTACAAAATGCTAATTGCTTGTATTCCTTTTAGTAACATAACAAATTATTTTGCATTAAATGGTCCTTATTATGTTCATAATCCAAACATTTCGTTTAGCAAATGAGTGACTTATAAGTTATTTAATGCTACTACTTTTAATTTAATCAATATGAAGTTGGGCAACTTAATTTTTCCTGTCAGTAAAAATAAATTATTTTTAGATGTTAATTTAACTAATTGTGCAACTAATTACCAATTTAAATTATATGATGTGGGGCAATTAGATCGTTACATGGTATGTATTGGTGATAATTTAAATTATCATTACCAACCTGCTTATAGTCATCAAGTTACGGCTGATATTAATTTCAATGTGGTAGATTTACTACCAAATGATTATTGTTTTAATCCACAAGTTCTATTTAAAATTAACACCCCTAGTAATTTAGCTAGCAATCAATGAGCGTACAGTTCTTTTCCAAAGTTACAATTTAGCGTTAATCATGTCTTACTCATGCATTGTTATGATGCAAATTTAATTGCTCAATTGTTTAATATTATTAATTCATATGCTACTTCAGTGCATAATCAAAAATTACTAAATTTAAATCAAGAGTTATGAGCCAATGGATTATGAAGTAGTGAACTTGCAACTAAAGTGTTTAGTTTGGTAAATAATGATCAAACTTATAATGCAACTACTAATACACTAGTTGTAAATTTTCCTAAAGATTTAGCAGTGCAAAGTTTAATCAATTACTTGCAAATGGCTTTAGCGAATAAACAACCTGCATGATGAAATTCATATTTGCAAAATATTTGTGGTGTTAAAGCACCTTTAAATTTAACAGCTAATAATTGCATTAATTTATACCAAAAATTACTATATACTTATCAAAATAGCAAAGTTGAATATACCTTAAATACTTCTACTAGTAGTATTCAATATCCTATTACTTATCAAAATTTAAGTATTGCATTAAATGCAAGTAATTGCTGTAAGTATATATTGCCTTATGATTATTATTATGATATTAGTGCAGCTTATTTTAAAATGGGAAATTATGAACAATTATGAGATCTTGATGCCCAACAATTTAATATTTTCAAATATCCCCAAGTAATTGACAATTATCAAGTCAATTTACCAAATCCTAGTTCAATTGTGGATGCTTATTTAGGACTTGATGCATTTCAATTAAAATTATTAACTAACATTTCATCATTAACATTATTTAATTTACAGCAAACTTATCATTTAACTAGCACACAATTAAATGCTAAAATCACAGCATTTAATGCGAATTTTAATAGTTCAATTAATACTTTTAATGCTTATTTGCAAAATCCTTTAACTCACAGTTTAATTGATTTAGCTGCTTATCAAACTTTTTTTAGTTTATTTGCTAATGATGAAAACATCATTAAATACTGTAACCAGTATGGGTTTGACAATAATTTACTTGCTGATTCTAATAATTCATTACTAAGTAATTTTCAAATTAAAGTATACAACCAAGCCAAAGGAATTTACAGCGTTAATTTTGATATTAATAATCTAATTAATTATTCACCATTATTAAATGACAAATGTTTTTATGTCCCAGATATAATCCAATTGCAGGACTATAGTACTCCAGTAGAAGGATTCTTTTACTTATCACCAACTTTATTAAATCCTAGTTCAATTCCAATAAAAAAAGTTGTTCCTGCTCCAGTTAATTCTAAACCAGTAAAAGTTGAACCTACTCCAGTAAAGAAAGTGATTAAACCTTCCAAAAAAGTGGTAGTAACACCGCCAATTCCTAAAAAAACAGTACCTGCAATTAAGGTTCAACCAGTTAAAAAGGTGGTGCCATCTCCGATTAAAAAAGTTGTTGTTTCTCCTAAACCAATTGTAAAGCCAGTTGCCAAACCAATTGTCATTAATAACAACCAGCCAATTTTAACCAAGGCAACTAATGTACCCCCTTGAGGATATTTCTTAATTGTTTTACCACTCATCTTAGTAGTTTTAGGTTTTGGGTCATACCTTGCTTACTTAAAAATTAAAACTTTAGAGTTTAAGAAAAAGCAAAAACAATAAATAATTAATACATTTTGTAGCATAATAATATTTTGAGGTGATAAAAATGGAAAAAATCATCGCAATATATGGTTCACCTAACACCCAAGAAGGTAGTAGGACTTTTGCTTTAATGAATGTATTCGTAGATGAATATTTAAAGTTACATCCAAGTACTGCAAACGTGAAATGAATCAATTTAAATGAAGATAAAGTTATTACGAGCAGTATTTATAACGTTAATAACCGTGAAACTTGATTTGCTGATCCTTCATATGTTAATGAATTATTAACTTGTGATAAGTTAATCATTGGTTCACCAGTTAATAATTTTACGATCTCCACTTTAGTTAAAAACTGGTTAGATCACGTCGTATTTGCAAGTAAATCCTTTAAAATGATGAATGGCAAATTAATCGGATTATTAACCAACTTAAAAGTGCAAATTTTAGTAACTAAGGGGGGTGAAAAAAATCCGACTGATATTTATTCAATCGGATATTTAAAAGACATCTTTAGTCTATTAGGTGCAACTGTTAATGAACCAATTCTAATTGCTCAAGCTGACCGCAGCATTAATTGAAATTTAACTCCCAGTCAAATTATTGCTAAACATTATGACGAAATTATTGCTACTGCCAAAAAGTTTTAATTAAATTATTTAAAAATGATTAGGGAGATTAAATTAATCCTTAATCATTTTTATTAAAATATAAATACTAAATATTTATGATTTAGTGAGAAAGGAAAATCAAAAATGGAAAAAATTTTAGCTGTTTATTGTGCGCCCCAATTTAAAGCCCAAAGTCGAACCTATGCTTTGATGTGTGCATTTGTAAATGCTTACCAAGAATCACATCCAGATGCCCAAGTCGAATGACTTGACTTAAATGATCAAAGTGATATTATTAATGACCCACGCTTAAATGAACACAATGTTAATGATCGAAATAGTGCTGATCCAATTTATGCTAAGCAATTATGTGAATTTGATAAATTAATTATTGGCACTCCTGTTAACTATTTAACTATTTCTGCCTTATGTAAGAGTTGACTTGAACACATTGTTCGTAGAGGTTTTACTCATACTCACGAAAATGGAGTTGTAAAAGGATTATTAACTAACTTAAAAGTGCAAGTATTAATTACTAAAGGAGAAGGAAAGAATGAAACTGATGTCTTTTCTTCTGATTACTTAAAGCATGTGTTTGAATATTGAGGAGCACATGTTAATCCTTCCGTAATTATTGCTAATACTGATAGTAAAGAAAATAGTGGTAAAACTCCAAAAGAAATTATTGCTCCGCATTTAAGAACCATTAAAGAAGCAGCTGGTAAATTCTAATTATGGAAAAAGTTATTGCAATTTTTGCTTCACCTAATACTGAAGAAGGAAGTAGAACTTATGCATTAATGCAAGCATTTGTGCAAGCATATCTATCCTTACATGATGATGCCCAAGTTCGTTGAGTGAACCTTAATGAAGATAAGACCATTACTAGTCAAGTTTTAAATGTAAATAACTTTGAATCTTGATTTAATACTAGTTATTATGCTGATGAAATCTTAAAGGCCAATAAGTTAATTATTGGCACACCTGTTAATAACTTTAGTACTTCAACAATGATTCGCAATTGATTTGATCGCATTAGTATTCCGGGAAAAGTTTTTAAATATGATGATAAAGGTAATTTTGTTCCTTTATTAAATAATTTAAAAGTACAAATTTTAGTAACTAAAGGTTTACCAAAGGATGCTGATGGTGAATTGGCTATTCAATTCCTTACTAAAGGTTTTAAAGGTTATGGGGCAACAATTAATGATCCAATCTTAATTGACAAGACTAATAGTAAAGAAAATATTAATTTAAAACCAGAACAAATTGTTGCTCCTTATTTAGATGAAATTCACAAGATTGCTAGCAAATTTTAAAAAGATAAAAGGAAGAAAAGAATGAAAAAAATATTAGTTGTTTTTGCAACTCCAACTCCAATTGAAAAAAGTCACACAGCTTGTTTGATTAATCGTTTTTTACAACATTATACTAATTTACACCACGACGTTGAAGTAACCTGACTTGATTTAAACCAAGAAAAAGATGTTAATAGTCAAGTCCTAACGTATGGAAATAAACTTGAATTTTTTGGTCGCAGTGACAAGTATATTGACCAATTGAAGGGTGTTGATAAGTTAATTGTTGGTACTTCCATGAATAATTTTAACGTTACTGCACTGCTTAAAAACTATCTTGATTTAATCATGGTAGCAAATAAAACGTTTCAATATAAATACGATGGATATCACAAATCAGTTGGTTTATTAACCAACTTAAAAGTGCAAATTATCTGCTCGCAAGGAGCCCCAGTGGAATGATATCCGTTTTCATCATTTGCCACTTTTATTGAAGGATGCTTTGCTTTTATGGGATGCCAAGTAAACCACACCATTTTAATGGATGGTACTAAACTTGCCAAATATAAAGGAAAATCCAATGATGAAATCGTTAATGAATATGACGGTCAAATCATGGATGCAGTTAAATTATTTTAACTAAAACCAATAAAAATGTAAATAAAAAAATAGGTGCCTTATGGTCACCTATTTTTATTATTAAAAATTTAGTTTGAGTCGATTTTGTTTACCTATTTAAACAAATAGGTTTAATGATTAGTCAATTAGTTAATTATTTACATAAAAATTGTTATTACATCCAAGCATAAAAGATGCAACTAATTGACTAGTTCATAAGAAAGGAGGTTTTTACTATGAAACATATTACAAAACAAGAAAGGGTTTAATAATATGAATTTATTAACATCTTAGATAGCAAGTTATTACTTTTTAATAACTTGATAATCAACGACTAAAAAGTTTGATAATACTTAATGACGACTGCTAATCAATTTAAGTTAGCAGTTTTTTCGACGATTTGAGACTTTTATAACTACTAAATAACCCTATCGATTTTTTGTTATTGCAATGGTAAAGTGTGGGGTAAAAAAATAATACCCTACCGATAGGATATTACCATTACTTGGAGCGGGTAACGAGAATCGGACTCGCATCAACAGCTTGGAAGGCTGTGGTTCTACCATTGAACTATACCCGCGTGGTGCTCGAAGCCGGACTTG
>JAGCPI010000008.1 GCA_017645255.1 bacterium | reverse complement strand
ATGTACAAAAAGAAAACAAATTTCAATGAAATTACTGATGAAGATATTTACAACTTACAAGAAAAAATTAACAACATGCCACGTCAAATGTTTAATTGAAAATCAAGCAATCAAATTTTTGATGAAATAAAAAAATAGGAGCAAAAATTCTCCTATTTCTTGTATAATTTTCTCGAAATACAAGTGTTGCACTTGAACTTGCAATTCGGACAATAATTCTTAAAAAGGAATTATTGTTTTTATATCAGAAGTAATTTAAAACTAGAGTTTATTTGTTTGATGTTATTTATTACCATCTTCTAACTAAATATTAAAAAATGTTATTTAAAACATTAAAACAAGTAATCATAAAACATATCAATAATTGCTAGCAGATATAGATTTAAACTGATGTAAATTGAAGACATTTCATCCAAAAACAAAATATAAATCAGTGATGAGTTTCATAGTAAAATAATAGTGCAAAAATAAGCAAATATCTTTAAGGGTAAATTTTATGCCAGTAGATAAAAAAATTGTGATTGAAGAAATGAATCGATTATGACAAATAATTTGTCAATCATTAACAAAAAAGCAAATTAAAGAAAACGAGTACAGTATTAATCTTATTACAAAAAATTTAGCAACGATTGAAGCAATTGCAAATCAAACGATTAGTAAAACTGATTGATGACAGTATCGAGATTTGCATTGAGATATGATTAACGAAATTCATAGTTTAATCTATAAATTAGATAATGATTATTTATTTAACTATGGAGCAAACCTTTATAATTTTAAAAAGAATTTATGTTCCTTATTGATTAATAGTTATGAAACCAAACTAAATGAACTTGCTGATAAGTTTAAAGAATTATCGATTAGTGATCAATCACGCATTCAGGAATGTGAATATGAAATATGAACAGTAGAAAGAACGATTAGCGATTTTAATTATTTTAGTAATGATGTGGGACTAATTGATCAAAATTTACTAAAAAATGCAAATAATAGTCATAGTAGAATTTTGGCTCATTTATTTCAACTAAAGTTATGTTTTCTTGACCAAGAAATGGGAATTTACTCCTCTGAACGATTTTGAATCTATGATTATGGGGAAAAGAAAATTAAACCAAATTAATAAAAAATTATTTGATCGTTAAAAAACCAATTCACATTAAACAGAATGCTTTAAATATTATTAAAAAACTAACTAATTAAATCAATTAAAAACGGTAATTATCTACCTATTAAAACTTAAAATTTATGTTTTTGCTTAAAATTAATGTTTTAAATGATTAACAGCGATTTTATTTTGATAAAAACACAAATTTTTATTAAAATTTTAGTATTATATTAATAATATAAAGACAAATTATTAACAATGATATTTAGCAAATTGCAAAGCACTAATATTTTATTAATTCACCGCAAAAAATCAGAAATTGATTCTTTGCAATTTGTACATCCTTTAAAGTTTTGCACCCAACTTGTGATTACGTTTTCTTTCATTATTTTTATTAATCAAGCTTCTTTGTTTATTATTAATAATTATTCATTTAATAAGTGTTCAACATTTCTTGCTAATAATCTTACCTGGATTATACATTATCACCTTATTACAACGTCTAATTTACTTAGTTCATTTTCCTTTCTTACGAAGTCAAATTAAACAATTAATTAAAGGCATTTTTTGCCTTTACTTTAAAATGATTAATTTTTTAAACTTTTTTAACTACATCACTGCGATAAGGTATCCTTCTTATGAATAAAAATAATTCAAATGCTTTTTTAAAAATAACAAACCCAATTTGCTATAGTTATAGCATTGTGTGGGTTTATACAAGTAATGATCCAAGTTTACAATCATTAGTTCAATTAAAATGAACGAATGAAAATTTAAACTTGCTACCAACGACGTTGGATGATGATTGATTTTTCCTTAAGGAAAATTTAATTAATCACCAAAACAAAGATGAACATCATCATTTAGTATATTTTTGCTTACTTCGCAATAAATGAGGACAAAATATTAGCGAAGCTGAATTGCAAAATTTTCTAACCAAAAATAACATCAAACCAGTTGATTTAACTGCTTGCCAAATTGCTGAAAAAAATTGGTACCAATTGGACGTTAAACAAGCCATTAATTTGTTAACAACTCTCAAAGCTACTCCTGGTACTTTAGATTTACATTTGTTTGATAAGAAGATTGAATTGCATCCTGAACAACAAGAAGCAATCGAATTGACTTCCTATTCTTATTTGAACGGTGGTAAACAATTTTTATGAGCATGTAAAATTGGATTTGGTAAGCGTTTGAGCACCATGCACTTAATTTTGCAATCATTCGAAAATAAATTGAATTTCAAAAAAATCATGATTGTGTCGAATAAAGCTGGTGCGTGTGACGAATGATTTAATGCCTTTAAGAAATGTAAGATGGCATTAAACGGTTTTAAATTTTACAGTAACACCAATGGTGATCGACTTGAAAGCATTTATCGTTTAAATGAAAGCAAGAAAGCAATTTGTTTTTATAATTTGCAAGATTTAAGAACCATTAAACTATCAGATGATAATCCATTTAATAGTGATTCACTAGCCATTACAAAATTTGATTTATTTGTTATTAATGAAATTGATGAAGGTACGCAAAGTATTTTACCAGGTGAAATTAAAAAGTCACTAAGTAATATTTCTCCAAATGCTAAATGGTTACATTTAGCTGATACTGCTTATAAAGTACTTGATTTATTTCATAAAAACCAAATCTTTAGTTGAAGTTATTTAAAAGAACAAGAAGCAAAGCATGCAAAAGGTGATGAATTAAATAATCCTTACCTAATTTATCCAGCAATCAAACAATATTTAATTAATTTAGCACAAGATTTAAATATTGAACCTGAACTAATTAACACTGATAATGATGACAATGGATGTTTACGTTATTTGTTTGCAACCAAAAAAGTTGATAATGAATATTGTTTTGAACGCGAAGCATTAGTCAAAAGATTTATCGATTTATTAGTTGATAAGCATCATCCTAATTACCCATTTGCTACTAGCACTTATCGGCAATATTTTAAACATTCATTTTGATTTGTAGCTAATATTGCGGTTGGTAAAGCATTAATTAAATTATTAAAGCATCATAATGTTTTTAGTAACTATACCATTGTTGATATTACCAATACCAACATTAATCCAACTCAAGCTAAAAAATTAATTACGGATGCCATTAATAATCATGAATATACTATTACCATTTCTTGTAAACGGTTAGTAAGAGACATTAATATTCCTCAATGAACTGCTTGCTTATACTTAGCAGCGACGATGGCTACATCGGTTATTGCATACATGCAAACGATTTTCCGTATCCAAACTCCATGGATTCTAAATAAGGAAGAAGGATATAAAGACTTTGCTTATTTATTCGATTTTGCCCCGCATAAAGCGTTAAACTTTCGCGAAGAATTGGCAAAATTACAACAACTACAAACGGGACAAAACTTTATTGCAACGCTGCAATTAAATTTGCGTTACTTACCAATTATTAGTTATTGTCATCATGGTTTTACTTCCATTGATGTTAGTTTGGTTAATGATGAAATCCAAGCCTATTGTCATCCGATTCAACATAAATCAGTGAAGGATGAAGTTGTTCCTTTAATCGGGGAATTAGTAAGTCAAAAGCATAACCCAATTCTTAATAGTGAAGAATTAAAACATGCTGATATTATTATTGTTCCTTCCCAAAAAGAAATTGTTGCTCAACAAGAAAAAGAAGCCCTTCACGAAGCAAAGAAGCAACAATATAAACAAGAAATCAAGCAAGTTAATCTTAAAACGCAGGGTTTTTTCAAGCGTACTTGAAAGAAATTCCTTGATTGGTTAGATAAAGTCCTTCCTTAGTTATTAGTTTATTAATGATAAAAAAAGTAGTTGAGTTTAACATCCTCAACTACTTTTATTTGCTATATTTTAAAGTTCTAATTAGATGTAATTAACCGCATTTAAATAATATCATTTGCCTTGATCAGCATTTCAATTGCTAATGCTATTGTAATAATATAAATTATTACTATTGGTGTTAACCATGCTTAATAAATAAATACTATTCGCAGGATTAGTGCTTGCATTACTTGCTAGTTGACTAAAGGTGTAAGTATTAGTAATTGCTTTGCTATTATCTCAAGTACTATCTCAAGCACTTTGTAAATTACTTAAAATATTGGTAAACTTAATTAAATCAGTATGACTGGTTCAATTACTTGATCGATTAAAATCTGAATAAGTAATACTTAATTCACCATTTTTACTATTTATTCAACTATATCCCCCATATCCTGCTGGATTTGAACTTAAATTATCAGAAATTGGAATTAAAGTTGGTACTAGATTAACATTAGTTTCCTTAATATCCATTTCAAATGAAGCAGTTAAAGGTGTTTTCAATCCTTGCACGTAATCAGTAATTTTTACTTCTAAATCATAAGTAATTGTATTGTCTTGATAAGTGCTTGTTAATAGGTGTCACGAATTAATGGTGGAATCATTTCCCACAATCAATTGGTTATTACTATATTCAAAAAAAGCATTTTGTAAAGCACTATTAATTAATGATTCATAATTAATCTTACTTTTTAAGTTGCTTGTGTAATTATCTAATGCATTATCATAACTTCAATTGAATGATTTATTTGCATCATCATAAATTGGACTGGAAACATAATTAGTGCTTAAATAACCAAAGTTGTAAAAAGTACCATAACAAAATACTTGGTCTTGAGTTAAAAACCAGTTACTTAATAGTAAGTTACTTCCACTATAATTAACTGGATCATTTGGATTATTATGATTTTGAATTAATGATTGTTCATAGTTATTTTTAATTTGACTTAATTGGCTTGTAACGCTACTAGTAGAATCAATGTTCGCAGGTCTTGGTAATCATTGACAGTCATTACATAATTCATCCAAATTGGTAGTGGTAAAGTCACTAGTTACACTTACATCATTTAAAAACGAAGAATTAGGTGATAATTCTAATCCATTCTTACTATTAGTTAATAAAAATGCTCCATAGTAACAATTCCCAATTTTCGTTAAAGTTTTGTTAAGTGTAACGTTATCTCATTCATAATTATTTGTAAACTTTAATGTTCCACTATTACTTTTATTAGTAATCGTATAAGTAATAGCTGCTTTAATGGTAACGTTATTACTACTATTAACAGTGATAGTAATATTTTGAAGATCAGAATCAGCAGTAAGATTGAAATATGGATTAGTAAAATTTTGGTTACTAAATCCTAGCGAACTACTATCAAGTCCATTAATAATCATGTTTACTGGTAACACATTTTTGACAACGGTTTGTAATCCATTTTTACTAATTAAATTATCAGCACCATTTTCAAAGTAAGCTAATGCACTATTCATGTCCCAACCATTAGTTGATTGCAATACTGGTGCATTAATGACATCTTGGTAAATTTCCATTGCCGCATCATAGTCAACGGTGGAGGTGCTAATGGTATTGTTATCTGATCCAAAGTCTCCATAAATGGAACTACAACTAATAACACATGCTGGCACAATTGCACATACGCAACCAACGCCAATTGTTGCGAGCATAATTTTCTTTCATTTCTTCATGATTATGGTTTCATCCTTCACTAAATCTATTTCTTAATTATTTTAAATGAGATATTTTGAAAATAAAAAGCATGATGAGTTTATTAATAAAAAATGGATGAGTTTGTTCATCCATTAATTATGTATTTATTTCAAAGAATTAATTCCTTCAATACTTGCATTATATAATGGTTGCACTAATGAACTATTGGTGCTGTCAAGCGTGATGGCAGGATTATTTTGATTAGTGCCAAGTAATGGCATTTTCCCAAAAATAATTCATTGGGTATCACTGCTAAGATGTTCTTGATAAAGAGAACTGTTTTTAATGGCATTGGTTAATAAATTTACTCCACTTGCAGTTTCAGCAGTAAATCCTCAGAAATAAGAATCCATGCCCGGAATTGAAGGATAGGTTCCTTCTTGATATGCGTACCAATAAGTTTGATTTTCTTCTGTAAAAGAATCAAACACACTCAATTCTTGATCGTTATTAATTTGCATGTTGGCAGTTGCTTGGTTATTAGTTACACTTCAATTTATTGGGGTACCACCAAATGGTAATAATCATTTGATAATATCACCTTGCTTTAGGGTAATGCTACCAGCATCCCCATAGCTTGGTTGACCTTTTGATGGGTAGGCCATTAATGATAATCCATTGCTATTTGCAACAGTTGCACTTACGATGACTCCATCATCATGATTTTTGACATTTGTCCAACTAACATTAATGTTACTTAAATCAACTGGGGAAACTGGAACTCATTGTTCATTGGAAGCTGGTTTAACATTTTGTACGATTAAAAAACCATTAGTTCAACTATTGACTTGTTGCATAAAAGGACTGTTCCCCCCTTGTCCTTCCATGGTTAAATCAATGTAATTTTTAATCAAGGTTGGGAAATTATAAGTACTTTGCAAAGACGTAGGAATATTAGTTAATCCTAATACATCGCCATTATATGAAGTATTAACTTTGATCATGTTCGAGGTATAAGTTTGATTATTAGCAATTAATTGTGCTTGGATTGGATAAACTCCAGTTGGCATGTATTTATAAGTAAAAGCATTTGAGCTACTTAATTGATTACTACTTAAAGTATTTCATTGGTTAAACGAAAACCGTTGGTAAGCAATTTTTCAACTGCTCACATTAGTTGTCAATTCATCATTTGGAATGGTAATCGTATCATTTGCAAATTTAGCAGTGATAGTTGTAGTTAAATGCAAGGCAATATCAGATGCAGAAGTGATGGTAGAAGTATTATTGTCACCATATGTTAAATTAATTGCAAGGTTACTATTATTAACAGTTAGACTTAAATTATTGCTTTTATAAGTTTGACTAATTGTTTGTAAATTGCTAGTTTTAATTGTGCTATTAGCATTCTTTGTAATGCTTCAGTTTCAATTAACACTCACACTGTAAGTATCGCTACTTAAAAAGTAAGGAATAGTATATGTGGCATTAGTTGCACCTTTAATTACTGCTCCATTTTTATATCAGGTGTAAGTAATATTATTGGTAGTAGTAATTCCTGTACCACTATTAATTGCTGGATGAGTAAAATCAGCACTTAATGTGACTTGAGAACCAAAGGCAAATTCGTTAGTGGCAATTTGTTTTCCTACTGCATCTTTAGCAGTAGATAAACTTGCACTTAACCCCACTGATGGATTAGTAATATCAGTTGCAATTACATTTGATTTAATGATATTGCCATTGCCAAGGTCAATTTGTGCTTGCAATTCACTCGCATTTTCAATGACATAACTAGCATTTCATGCTTGCGTGTTCGATATATCACTTGAGGCAAAAGCAGTAAATTTATTATTGGTTAGGGTTCCAAATTCAATGGTATAGTTTGAATTAGCAAAATCAGTTGCACTTAATGGACTATAAGTTTTATTATTATCAAAGCTTACTTCTAAACTCACTGCTAATGATTGATAACCAAAACTAATAATTTGGTTATTTTTATTTAAATATGAAGCACTTAAAGCAAACTTAACGTTGCTATAATCAACATTTAAGTCAATGGATTTGCTATATGATAAAGTTCCACTAATTGGACTTGATAAAGTTGCTTTTGTCTTGCTATTTATAATTTGGTAAACATAAGTAACTGCTACATTGTAAGTAGTATTAGCATATAATCCACTAATTTGGTAAGTATTACTAGTGCTAGTAAAAGTTTTACCATTAACCGTTCATGCATACAAGGTACTGATTGCTTGAGCTTGTTCATTAGGTGCTAAATCAAATACTGGTGGGACAAAGTTAGCAGTTAATGTTAATTTTGATCCAAAGGCAATTTTATTACTACCAACTAAACCTTCTGGTGATGAACTAGAAACAATCGGAGTTGAATTTAAATCAATCGTTCCGTTTGTTTTTACATATCCGCAAACATTAATTGCGTTTGAAGTAGCAATTACTTGCTTATTTTGCATTAAGTTAACTGCAATTGGATAACTTTGTGCTACATCAAATGTTGCACTTAATGTTGCGTTGCTATTAAGAGCAATGGCACTTGGTAAGACATCATTTGCTGTTTGATTAGTTGGCACATCAAGTTCTTGGTATTGCAATGAATAACCAGTTGGAAAATCACTAGTAGTTAATGCAAGTTGATCATTGCTGTTCGTTCCAAAAACTGCATAGATATTCGCACTAAACGTTTGAGTTCCATAATCAGTAATCAGATCAGTTTGGTTATTACCATAACTTAGGTTAACATGCAAATCAGCATTATTAACCGTTAATTTAATTGAATCACTTACCGTATTTTGAAAACTATTAATTGTTTTTGTACCATCAGTAACTGTAACTGTATATGCAACATTAACTTGGTAAGTAGTATTCTCATTTAATAAATTAACAACATAACTACTGTTTGTTACGTCTTTAATTGGGGTCGAACTTCCATTGGTAAATCAAGAGTACTTGGTGGTGATGTTTGCTTTTTGGCCAGTTGCTAATTGAACTTTTGGTTCATTAAATTTGGCATTTAAAGTAACACTTGACCCAAATCCAAATTCATTAGTTTGATATTGAATTCCCTTTAAGCCACTACTTGAAGGAGTGAGCATAGCACTTAAGGCTGCACTACCAACATCCGGTGCAGCTTTGGCAGTTGGAGTTGATGAAGTAGGATTTGAACTAGTTGGTGTCGTACTATTAGAGTCTGATGATCCGCATGATACCACACAAGCCGGAATAATACATGCAATCGCACCAATTCCAATCGTACCCAAGACAATTTTAGTTAATTTCTTTTTATTTTTCATATTTTTGTTTTCTTAATTTTTTATTGTTAGTTTAAACTGCTTATTTTAGCAATACTTAAATTATATAATGATTGTGCTAAAGTGCTAGTAGTACTATTAAAGATAATCGCTGGATTTTGGGTATTGTCTCCAATCAGTGGGAAACTACCATAAATAATTCATTGCTTATCATTTGGAATATTATTTTCATAAAAAGATAAAGTCTTAATGGCATTAGTTAATAAATTCGTACCATTTGCACTTTCTACAGTAAATCCTCAGTAGTATGCATCCATTTTTGGGACGGTTTGATAACCATAATAACTAGCGTCAGTGCCATTATATACTTCTCATTCATTTTGATTATTACCAGTTGGAATTGAAGTAAATGGATAAGGAGTTAATGCACTGTTAATTTCAAAATTAGCACTTGCTTTTTGATTAATGACACTTCATGTTAAATTGCTAGTGCCAAATGGCAATAACCATTTAATTACATCGCCTTTATTTAAAGTAATGCTTCCCGCATCACCATAGTAGGAAACGTTGGTATTTGTTCCGTTAATGTTTTGCGATTGGTAAGTCATTAAAGATAAACCATTTGCATTTGCAACAGTTGCACTAACAATTACCCCTGATTCTTTACTATTTGGATTAGTTCAATTAACACTAAAGTTAGTTAAGTCTGTTGGGGCAACTGGAACATATTTTTCACTACCAGTTGGTTTAATATTTTCAATCATTAAATATCCATTAGTTCAATCATTTACTTGTTGCATGAATAAACTATTGCTTCCTTGGTTAGCAATTGAAGTAGTAATGTAATCTTTAATAAATGTTAAGCAGTTGTAAGTTGATTGGATGGAGCTTGGAAGGTTTGCAAAATCAAGGACATCACCATTATAAGTAGTATTAACTTGAATCATGTTCGATGTAAATGTTTTTCCGTTTGCACTTAATAGTGCTTGAAGTGGATAAATACCAGTTGGATTGTAATTATAAGTAATGGTAGTGCTATCAAAATTAATGGTGCTTAGCACATTTCATTGACTAAATGAAAAACGTTCATATTCAATGTTTCAACTCGTTAAACTAGTTAAATCACTTGTTGGAATAACAACAGTATTTTCATCAAAAGTAGTTTTAATAACTGGAGTTAAAGTTTGAGTATTATTTGAAGTAATTGTTTGTGTTTGATTATTACCATAAGTTAAGTCAAAACTAATATTATTGTTATTTACAGTAAGTGCGATTTGTCCGTTGATGGTATAGACGCTTTGCTTATTTGTATAACTATTGGTGTAAGTTCAACTAACAGTTACACTATATTTGGCACTATTTAGGAAATAAGCAATCGTATAAGTTTTGCTGTTAGCACCTTTAATTTGCGTACCATTTAAAAACCAAGTATAAGTAGGAGTAATGCTACTAGTTCCAAATGATGGTGTAGTATAGTTAGCACTTAAAGTAATATCTGATCCAAAAGCGTATTCGTTTGCAGCGATTTGCTTACCAGTTGTAGCAGTCGTAGTGCTGTTGATGGTTATGTTAGTAAAATCGGTGGTAACTTGGTTTGAAGTTGCAATCACCGTCTTTTCTGCATTTAAAAATTCAACTTCATAAGTAGTTTGGCCCGTTACATTCACATCATAACTTCATGAAGAGTTATTACTTGCATCCCCAGTTGCATTTTGACCAAGCGAAGTAAATACTTGATTATTGACGGTTCCAAAATCAATTTGGAAACTAGTGTTAGCAAAATCAGTTGCATTTAAATTAATCGTATTACCACTAAAAACAACTTGGATAGTTGCATTAAGTTTATTTGCTCCTAACGTATTAATTTTTCCATTCACTAGATTAGAGCTTATTAAAGCAAGTTTAATATCACTCAAATTAACACTTAAATTTATATTGTTGCTTGCATAAGTTTGCGTAAACGAAGTATTACCAATGGTTCAAGATCAAGTTACCTTCACGCTATATGAAGCATTGGCAAATAAATGGGAAATTGTGTAAGTTGAGGTTGTTTGGTTAGCAATCACATTTCCATTTTCATACCAAGTATAAGTAATGGAACTTGAATCGCTAACTCCTGGTTCTAAATTAACAGTTGGCTTAATAAAATCAGCATTTAAAACTACTTGCGAACCAAAAGCAAATTCATTGGTACTAATTAAGGTTCCACTATTTTCATTTGCAATGTTTGCACTTGCACTTAATGAAGGGGTAGTAATATTTACAGTAAGTGCATTCGATGTAACGATATGGTTATTACCAATTGAAAATTGGGCAGCTAGGATGGTGTTTTGTTTAACAATATATGCATAATTTCAACTGCTAGTTGCAGAAGCATCATTGGTTGCTAAAGCACTAAAGTTATTGTTATTTAAAGTTCCAAAGGCAATCGTGAATGCAGTGTTTTTAAATTCACTAGCACTTAATATCTTGGTTGGTGTGTTTTTACCAAAGTTTACACTCAAACTAGCACTTAAATCTTCGTAACCAAGATTAGAAATTGTGTCATTAGTAATATTAGGTGTGCTTAATGCTAATGAAACATTAGCGTAATTTACACTTAAGTTAATTTGACTACTGAAAGTTTGAGTTTGTGCATTTTGTTTGTTATTGCCAATGTATCAAGTTCAAGTTGCAACCACTTTATAAGTGGTATTTACCAACAAATCAGGAGTAGTATAACTAGCACTATTAGCATTACTAATTAATTGATCATTAGCATATCATGCATATGTAACCACATCGGTTAAGGTTTGACCTGCTGGAACACTAATAGTTTGGTGAACAAAATTAGTGGTTAATGTTACTTGCGAAGCAAACGCAAATTCAGTATTACTAATTGCTTCACCAACACTATTAGAAGCAACACTAGCTTTAATAGGGCTTAATGATGGAGCAGTAATCTTGGTCGTAATTGAATTAGAAACAATTGGGGATGATGAAGAATTAGGATTGATAATTTGTGCTTCAAAGGAAGTGGCATCTTGCATTAAATAATCAAGTGATCATGCACTTTGATTACTTAAATTAATAGGATTAGTAATTTTACTATAAGAAGAACTAGCACTTGTTTTAGCAAAATATTGAATTTGGATTGCGCTATTAGCAAAATCAATATTAGTAAAAGTCTTGGTTGCTTTACCATTATCAAATATAGCACTTAAAGCAACTTTAAATGATTGTTCACCTAAACTATTAATGATATTATTTGTTGCATTTTCATCAGTTAAAGTAAGAATTGCATTACTATCATTTACGGCTAAATCAATCGTCTTGGTAAATGTTTGAGTATGTACATCTGTCTGATTGGTGCTTACATATCATGTTCAGGTTGCCATCACTTTATAAGTAGTATTTTCAAGTAAGGTAGGGATGATGTAACTTGATTTTGTAGCGTTGTCAATTAATTTATCATTTGCATACCATGCATACGTTACATTACTGGTGATTTGTTCATTATTGCCAATATTAAAGTTAGGATGGGTAAAGTTAGTTGATAATTGTACTTGGGAACCAAAGGCATATTCGTTTTGTGCTAACATGGTTCCACTGCTTGCAGAAGCAACACTTGGAGTGATTGCACTTAAACTAGCATTTGCAATATCACAAGTAATAAGGTTAGAACTAATTATTTCATTACGATTGATTTGTAATTGTGCTTGCAATGATGAACTTGAACTTAACATGTAATTAGTAGCTCATGCATTCGCATTATTAACTTGGTTAGTGCTAAAAGCACTAAATTTGCCACTACTATCTAACGTTCCAAAAGCAAGTTGAAAATTTGAGTTTGCAAAAACACTATTTGCTAAAGTTTGGTAAGTTTGATTATTATCAAAACTAACACTAACACTAGCACTTAAAGCTTGATTACCTAAATTAGTGATTTCATTATTAACTAAATTATTATCATTTAAGGTTAATTTAACATTGCTATCATTGACATTTAAAGTAATACTTTTTTGGTAAATTAACACCCCTTTAATAGGAGTAGTTAAACTTGATCCATTGCTACTAACAATTTCTCACGCATAACTTACATTAACTGTATAAGTACCATTAACTAATAAATGATTAATGGTGTAAGAATCAAAGTTACTATTACTAATACTTTTACCATCTAATTGCCAAGTATAAGTAGGAGTAAATTGGGAGACTCACATAATTGTAGGTTTTTTGGAAAAGTACTCTTTTAAAGATAGGGAATGACAACTAAATGTGTTGTCATTTTTTTATAATTAAATTAAAAGGAGAAAATTATGTGAGATTGAAATTTAATAATTAAAATAT
>JAGCPI010000029.1 GCA_017645255.1 bacterium | reverse complement strand
TGCAAAATGCACATGTTGCAGCAATAACACTTAAACCACTGATTGCACAAAAACTACCAATTAAAATTTTCGTTCGTTTTTTCATCTTACTTACTCCTTTGATTAATTGTTACTTAAACTATTTTGATAATAATTAGGGAAATTAGTTAAATCATTACTGGAATTTAAATTAAAGTCATTACTACTATTTAACGGAATATTACTTAATGAAGTAAATGGAATTACCCCATTAATTACTCCCCCGTACTTGCTTGATAGTGGATCTGATCCACTAGTCATTACGTTTTGGCCACTGCTATTAACAATGGTTACTCCAAACGGTACACTTAAACTATTATTCACACTACTATTGATGCTGCCGTTACTAATTAAATTAGATTTTACTAAATTAATAATTAAGTTACTTGCTCCATTACTACTAATGGTGGTGGAAACTCCTGATTCAGTAAATGGTAAGACTCACGTAAAAGTATCACCAGGACTTAGAACAGTAACATACCCACCATTGTAAGCAAAGGAAATGTCATCACCTGGTCCCAACGTTGCTTTAAAGGTTAAATATGAATAATTACCTCCTAAAGCACTAGCATCACTACTTAATGTAGTTCATGAAGCACTAATATTAGTGAAGTATGATTGACTAGTGTATGAACCATAAGGTCATAAGGTTCATCCATCCATATTATCTGCTGTAAAGTTATTAGATGAACTTGATGGATAATTATTAAACCAATTAACTAAGAAACTATTTGCTAAATAATTTGCCATTAAACTCGAACTTAGGGTAATGTTCATTTGGCCACTAGCATTAATTGGCAAATCACCTGCTGCATTATAAGGAATTACTTTATTTTGACTAGCAAATCCACTGCTAGTTAAATAACCTAAATCGTTAGCTAATACATTATCTCCACTGCTATTAGTAATACTTAAACCAAATGGATTTGGTAAGGTGTCAGGATTATTAAAGTAATTACCATCACTATATTGACCAAAAGCATAAGTAGAGTTGAATGGATTAAAACTTAAGGTATTACCTGATGCACTTACATCAGCTTCATCATACGGCAAGGTTCATTGCAAATGATCTCCACTACTTAAAGTCATGGTGGTACCTTGACCACTATAACCTTCAAGTTCCACGCTCTTATTTAAGGTAGCAGTAATGGTTAAGAAATCATGATTGCCAAGTTCACTGCTATCCCCACTCATTGGAGCTCAACTAATATTTACGTTACTTAAGTCAGCTTGTAAATTAGAAGTATCTAAATCATAACCAACCATTCAACTGGTAGCAAAACTATTAAAGTCGCTGTTATGTTGCACTCATTGATCAAAGAATAATTTGGTATCAAGTAATCCTAAATAATGATCTTGCATTGATGAAGAGATGGAAGCATTATTAATGGTTAATTTACCACTAGTTAGATTACTATAATCATCCCCTTCATTATTTCATACTAAGGTAACATACACTTGGTAGGTACCAGTACTAAAGTCAAAGTTACAGGTATCATTTTGCACAAATTTTCCATTTTGCCATTCTCATAGTAAAGATGATTGTTGCAAAATGGTTTTTCCATTGTATATATAGTATCAATTAATGGTTAAACCATTATTTCCTTCAAAATAATTAGCATCTGCAAAATCAGCACTTAAGGTACATTTACCAACATTCGTAATTGTTTCATTGTTAATGCTTACACTAGGACTTACAATGCCTAAGTTGCATACGTTTGAAACTCCACTAATTGAGTTAGTATATAAGTTAATAACGTTTGATACTACTAATTGGGAATAATCATTCACAATGTTATTGGAATTAGTACCAGTAGCAGAATTAGGGTTATATGCAACTAATCTTACTGATCCACTAGCATTTGGGTTAGCAATTAACAATGATAAATTAGTTGCATTAAACGCACTATTACCACTAATGTTTACTCATGCTCCATCAGAAGTAATTGATCCAAAGTTATACGATAAACTCTTGTATTGTCATTGGTAAGCAACATCACTAAAGTTTAACGAATTATTGCTTAAACTTAATGAAGCATTACTATCAACATTAAATTGGTAATTATTACCAGTGCTAGTTGCTTGTCCACTCACATTAATACTAATTGATCCTAAACTTAGTGGTTGTAAGATTACCGTATTACTTACACTACCATTACTTCACAATGCTCTATAAGTCAAGTATTCTAATCCTTGGTAGGCATTATTTGGAATGGTGTAACTATTGCCACTACCAACATCAACAAATGTTCCATCAACATCTTGTTGTCAGGTAATCGTTGTACCACTTGGAATCGTGCCAGTTGGTTTAATTGTTACTCCCGTACTACCACTGTTCATTTGCATAATGAAGTTGTTATTATAGTATGCAGCAATTGAAGGATAATTAGTTCCGTTTACTCCTGTATAAGCAAAGGTTTGGGCATTAACCGTACTTTCTTTTAAGGTTGCATCGGTATTATTTGCGTTGATGTTATTTAAACTAATGGTAAATACTTGTCATGGATTATTGGTATAAGCACTTAAAATTGGGGATAAATTCAAAGTAACCCCACTAGTTGAACATGTAAATTGACTTCAATTTCCACTGTAAATTACATTCCCATTTTGCATAATATCAATATTTAAGGAAGTAACCTTAAATGCTGATGGGACGGAAATAACTTGGTCATTATTTGATAAATTAATGTAAGATAAAGCAATCTCGTTATTTTGATTAATGACACTATTATTACTTTGAGTGTACTTTAAACCAATGTCAGCATATTGTTCAATGTAAATCGTAAATGATCAAGTGCCTAAAGTAATTTGGTTGCTAGTTGGTAATACTACTTGACAATTTAATTGGGTGGTAGCATCTAAATTGGTAAATTTAGCAGTATTGGTGTGAACTGAACTAGTATTATTTTGACCATTTTGACTAAAACTTCAATTGTAAGAACAATCTGTACCATCAAAACTACTAATCACTTTATTATTAATGGTATTAACGTAGTTTAAAGTAACACTGATTGTTGTTTTAGCACTAAAAGTAATGCTCGAGTTAGAACTTGGAATAGCTACAGTTTTATTATTAGCAGTATATGAAGCACTAAGTTGACATAACCCAATGTTTCACGTACCAGTTTGATAAGTTTGATTACCAATGGTAATGGTAGCGTGAATAGAACAATTATAGGTTGGAGTAAATTCATAGCTAAAACCATTTTCACTACTAATTGGCATGTATTGATCTTGACCATATTGAGCAATGTATCAGGTGATATTACTTACATCGCTAGCAATTGCTTGGTTATTAGCAACTGTATTATTACCACTGGTAATATTGATGTTTAATTTTACTTCACCTAAACTTGGTAAATAACTAATTAAATTATTAGTACTATTAGCATAATTTCCACTTGGACTTAACGTGGTAGTAATGTTTGGATTAATGGTAATAATGTTCGAAGTAAAACTATAACTATGACTTGGACCATCACTTACTACTAATTTGTAGTTAGTAATTGTACCGTTGCAAGTTGCACTTAGAGTTGAATTAGTACCATCTTGAACTTTATTTCAAGTTGATCCATCATTGGTTGAACTGTACCATTGATAACTGTAATTAGTAAAATAACTATTAATATTACTACTTAAAGTGTAAGTTTGTCCAATACTTGGATTTGCTGTTGAACTAGTAATCGTACAACTTTGACTAAAGGCATTAATTTGAATAGTTTTGGTAACAACTTGCATTCATGGTTTAAAGTTTTCTTGGTAAGCAATCATTAGGTATTGACTAGTTGCACTACTATCTGAATATGTGGTTCCATAATAATTTTGATTTTGGGTTCAATCAGTTTTACCATTACTTGAAGTTTCGTAAACATAGCAATAATTATCAGTTGGATAATTAAAACTAACTGCTTGATTATTAATCGTGTTTACTAATTGAACATTCAAATTGTAACTAGAACCACTTAAGATATTTACAATGGTTGGATTAGTTACGCTATTACCAACCACGCCGTTCCCGCTAATGGTTACATTCAAAGCACAAAGTGCAACATCTCAGGCGGTAGCACTATACTTCGTACCATTAATTTCTAAATAACATTGCACTTGCAAGTTTTTGTTGTAATTAGCAAAATCTAATTTGAAGTTGTAAGCAGCTTGGTTTGTTGCATCATCTGATTGTACAGTGGTTCAATCATTTTGTCCATAATCACTTACTTGTCAAACAATTGTTCCATTTTGAGTATTAAAACTTGTAGAGCTTAAACTTGTGTCATTTGAACTAAAACTAGCACTAAAGGTTGGATCTCCGGCAGCAGCATTGTAATTAATCATGTAACTTGATGCACTTGCATAATTACCAGTTGCACTTACACTTGCTTTAATATCTAAATTTAATTTAATAATGTTGCTAGTAAAACTAACTCCATGATCACTAACTTGTAATTGGTAATAATCATTAGCAATTAAAGTACCACTATAAGTGCTATTAGTTGCGTTATTGATTTTAGTAAAAGTAGTACCATTGCTACTTACATACCATTGGTAAGTTGGATTGGTTAATAAAGAAGAAATGTTACTATCAATCGTAAATTGTTGGCCATAAGCAACTGTAGTGTTATTCAAACTAATGGTACAGTTAGTAACTGGTTGGACATTATAAGTTAATGAAGCATATACATCATTATTCGTAGTTGCTGCATTAACTAATTCAACTTTATATAAAGTATTAGTACTAATTCCATCATTAACTTTTAAGTTCGCACTATTATTATTTAAATTAGTTCAATTTTTACCATTATTAGTGGAACTAAATCATTCATAAGTACTACTTGCTGGTAAAGTTCAACTGTAACTTGCACTTAATTCAAAGGCACTATTAGCTTTTATTGTACAATCATTATTAGTACTATTAATTAAATCTGAACTAGTTGGATTAATGCTTAAAGTGTCTTGGACTAAGTTTCAAATGTTTGAAGTATAAGTTGTACCATTTAGCAAAATGGTAGCATATACTTGCATATTACTTGTAGCATCTAATTGGTAAGTTCACATGGAACTGCTATTAGCATTCCCTGTACTTAAAACTGTTACTTTATCATTAACTTTACTGTTTCAAGTAATAGTAGCATTCCCAATATTTTGGTTAGTTATCTTTAAATCATCATTGCTAAAACTTAGATTAAAAGTAAATTCATGATTAACATTATTGAAGTTAATGTTATTGTTATTAATTAAACTCGAATTAGCATTGCTGCTAATTTGAATAACTGGATGATTTAAACTATCATCAACCGTAATAGTATTGGAAGTTAACACCTCATTAGTATTTGCTGTATTTGTTACAACTAATCTAAATTGTGAACTAGATGTAGCAATGATTGAAATTTGCGTTGGAGTAGCTGAAGCAGATCCATAAGCAACTCACTTCTTATTAGTTGCATCAAAATTTTCTCATTGATAAGAAGGATTAGCAAATCCCACATAAGTTTGCGTACTATTTATCCTTAAAGTATTAGTTGCACCATATGATGAGTTGGAATTGCTATCATCAATAACCAATTGATCATAATCAAAACTATAAGTTGATGTTACTAATTTGCTAAATGTTTCATTATTATAATCAAAGCTAATTTGGGCATAAATCTTATTATTTCCTAAAGTTGCTAAATAACTTAAAGAATTAGTAGATTGATTACTAATTAAACTTGCATCTCCATTATTATCAACTTTATACCATGCAATGGTTTCATTAGTAATGCTAGTTTGGGTAATAGAATTATTACCTAAACTAATTGCTAAATTAAAGTTATTTGATTTTGTAGTAGTATATGCATTGGTAATTGAAGAAGTAACATTAACATTCATCATTTGGAAATTGCTAATAGTAAATGGATAAGATGCATCTTTATAGTTAACATTAACCGTTAATTTATTATTGGTAAATTGGTAAGTAAAACTAATGGAACTAGCAGGAATGTTAATTGGATTATATCCACTTTGTTGATATGTATAACCATTAGCAATCACATTATCTAAATAACTATTTACTAAGTTATTTAAATTTGTTGCATTGCTAGCAATGTTTTTTAAATTGGTAATGTTACTTGCATCTAAATTACCAGTTGGAGCAATTTGGTTGGCAATATATTTAGCAATTTGTAAATCACTAGAATTAGCTAATGGAACATTAGTTACTTTAATAGTTGCACTTGCACCATTAAACGTAATGGTTAAAGTTAAACTGTCATTGTCTAAATTAACTTCAGTAACGCTAAAAGTCAAATCACTTGCACTCACACTTACACTCGCATATCCAGTTTGCGTATAAGTAGTAGTTGGATAAATTGAACTTAAATAATTACTATATGCACTAGTTAAACTACTTAAAGAATTAGTAATATAAGCACTAGCTAAGGCATTGATATTTTTAGCATTTAAAGTTAGTTGTTCATTACTTAGACTGATAGCAATTTTATTAACAATTGTTTGGCTTGGAACGCTTACTTTCTTAAAGTTAACTAAATTAAAACTACTACTTATTCCATCATAAGTAATGGTAATAGTTACTTGGTTATTTGCTAAACTAATAGTTCCAATTGAAATGGTTACATCACTGGTATTAACAGTAGTTGATAAATAACCAGTTTCACTGTAAGTTAATCCAGTACTTGGAATTAAACTAGCAAAATAAGAATGAAGCAAAGTAGGTAAATTTACATTAGTTAATACATCTTTATAAATCGGTTTAGAAGTCAAAGCATTATAAGTATTAGTTGTACCATTTGGACTTAGTTCATTAGTCATGGTATTTACTAAATCGTGTAAAACTGTTTGACTACTCATGTTAGCTTGAGCAACATTAATTACTTTAAAACTAGTGCTAGCAGTTCCATAAGTTAATTCAATCACTAAACTATCACTTGCTAAATCAGTGCTTGTTACTTCATAAGTAAGTTCACTATTACTTACAGTCACTGATTGATATCCAGGAGCACTAAAAGTATCACCAGTAAATACACTATTGAAGTAATTACTATAACTAGTACTTAAATTACTTAACGAATTAGTAATATAAGCAGTGGCTAAAGATTGAATATTTTTGGCATTAAAACTTGCTTGGTCATCAACCAGAATGTTAGCAATATCATTCACAATTGTTTGATCACTAAAGGTTTGTAAATAAAAATTGCTAATACTAAAAGTAGCATTTGCATCTTCATAGTTCATGATGACACTAGCAGTATTTGCATTTTTATTTAAAGTGATAGCAAAAGTTAGATTTTGACTGGTTAAATTAACACTTTGATATCCCGCTTCACTAATCGTACATGGTAAGTTTATTTGATTAGTAAAATAACTAGTTAAAATACTTGCAAGGTTGCTATTGATAATTGAAATATTTTCTAAACTTGCAATATCACTTGCATCAATATCAAGTTTATTATTAAATCTATTTTCAATAATTCAATTAATAACTTGTTGAGCAGTTAATTGATTTTGATAGAAATTATTAATTTCAAAACTAGCAGTACCAGTCTTTGTACCATTACTATAAGTTAAAGTAACAGTGGCATTATTAGTAGCATCATCAAAACTAATTTGGTAACTTAAATTGCTATTAGTTACAGTAACTGATTTATTACCAACTTCAGCAATTTGATACCCATTACTACCAATTAATGATTGTAAATAACTAGTAATATCACTGGTTGATACTTGTAAAATATCTTTGTTGGCAAATGCACTTGATGCGTCAATAAAACCTTCATTATCAGTCAACTTATTTGCTACCATTTGGGCAATTGCATCCGCTGATAAACTGCCTTGATAGAAATCTATTACGCTAATGTTACTGGTTGCATTTTCATTATTATTGCTATAAGTTAGTTGAATTGTAGCAGTGTTATTAGTTTCATCTAAACTAACGATGTTAGTTAATTGAGAACTATTAACGTTTACAGGAGTATATCCAGGGACACTTATATTAAAACCATTTGCACATTTTTTAGCGATATATTTACTTAAAATATCTTTTACCCCTGGTTGAACAATTGAAATGTTATTTAATTGTTTAATGTTACTTGCAGGCAAAATTGCATTATTAGTAATTTGATTAACAATTCAAGTAATAATTTGGTTCGCACTTAATGATTTTTCACTAAAATCATTAATATTAATGGTTGCAGTTTGCCCATCATAATTAATTATTACTTGAGCAGTGTTAGTATTTAAATTGGGATTAACATTGAAAGTAAAATCTGATTTAGTAATAGTAATTGGTTCATATCCATTGGCACTAAAAGTTCATCCATCTGCTGGAATTAAACTATTAAAGTAAGATTGAATACTTGTTGTAGCATTATCATCTAACAAGTAAATATTCTTTAAACTGGTATTTTGACTAGCATCAATCGTTAAATTAGCATTTGACAAACTAATAGCAATCTTATTGACAATTTGACTAGCAGTAAATGAATTTAAATAAAAATCTTTAACGGTGATAGTACCAGTGCTACTTTGACTTGCACTTGGTAAATAAGTAACACTAACTGTAGCATCATTATCATTTTCATTGACACTAACTTTAAATTTAACTTGACCATTACCAATTTTAACAACGTGATAACCAGGTACATTGATGGTAATAGAACTACCAAGTTCTTGACTTAAATAATCAGTAATTTTGCTAGCTACACTACTATCAGTAATTGATATATTTTTTAAAGAAGTAATCGTATCATTAGCAGTAATGATTCCATTATTAGATAATTTATTAATTAAATCATTAACAATTTCTTGGTTGGTTAAATTAGCTAAATAAAAATCATTAAACACAATGCTTTTACTTGCATCTTCATAAGTAACAGTTACAGTTGCTTCATTATTAGCTAAATTAGGTGTTATTTGATATGAAACTTGGGATGCTAAAACTGTCACTGGTAAAAAACCAGTTAGTTTTACTTGATAGCCTTGATTAGTAATTAAGCTATTTAAATAAGTACTAATTTGGCTAGTTAAATTGTTAGCAGTAATCGTAGTAGTTGGTAAAACATTACTTGCGTCAATAATTCCAGTATCATTGGTAAAATGGTTACATAACGCATTTACAATTTGACTAGCACTTAAATTATTCGGATGGAAATTATTAATGGTAATGGTTGCATTTCCAGTTTGATTATTATCTGTGTAAGTAACATTTACTTGAACTTGATTTTTACTTGCATCAGGAATAACCTTGTAAGTAACTTGGTCTTTTTTAACTACCACTGGAGTATATCCATCTTGCTTAATTGTTAAACCATTTCCAATTTTGTTATTCAAATAATTAGTAATCATGCCTGGTAAGGCATCATTATCGATGCTAACATTGCCAAAAGCACTGCTTGCATCAATTGTATTTTTATCATTACTTAACGCATTTGTTAGAGCGTTAGCAACTTGGTCAGCACTTAATGTACCAGTATAAAAGTCATTAATTGAAATAGTAATGGACGCATTATTATAAGTTAATTTAACACTACCAGTATTAGTGTTATCATTTAAAGTTAAATCACTTCAATTCAAATCATTAGCAGTGATTTGAACCGACGAATATCCATTCGCTTGATAATTAAAGCCATTCTTGATGGCATTATTTAAATAATTAGTTAAATCAGTTTGAACATTACTATTGGTAATTTTGACTTGGCCAATGGCCTTTGTTGCATTTAAAAATCCGGTGGAATTGGTAAGTTGATCAACAATATTTTGCAAGATTTGAGTGTTAGTAGCAGTTTTTAAAATCTTAATGGTAGGAGTAGTATAAGTTTTATTATCAATAGTTACAATTGCATAAATGCTACTATATTGGCTTAAAACTGCATTACTCAAACTAAAAGTTCAATTGCTATCATTTAAGTTAACTAATGGGCAACTAATAATGGCATTATCATTGTTATATAACTTAAACGAGCCATAGGTATTTGCATTCGTTAAAGTAATAGTTTGGTTATTAACAATTTCTTGTAAATTTAAACTAAAAGTTGATTGCGTACTTTCATAATTTGTTGGTAAAACTAAAGTATTATTTGCAACTTGTTTTGAAGTTAAAGTAGCATTAATGGAATAATCATTAATGTTAATGGTAATGACATTACTTTTAATGATTTGACTTTGATTATTATCATTAATAATTTCTAAGTAGTATGTCGCATTACTATTAGCAGTTAAACTCAAGTCTTTACTGGTAGGATTAGATAGTGCAACACTAGAATCAGTAATTCATTTATATGAATAAGTTGCATAAGGTATATTTGTAATATCAGGACTTAAGGTAATTGCTTGCCCATAGTCTAAATCATATTTACCATTAGTTGCACTTAAAGTAACATCTTTATTATTTTGCTTACTAATAACACTTACTTTAATGGAACCAGGTGTAGTAGTGTTAGCATTATTAGCTGTTGAAGTAGTACTATTAACACTACTACAACTAACTGCAGCACTAATAACTGCTGCACTTACTGCAACAACTGATAAAGAACCTACTACGTATTTTCAATTTTTATTCTTTTTTGCCATGGTAACTTCCCCTTTTATTGGTGAAAAATTTTCTTTAAGAAGTATGTATATTATAAGAATAGAGATGAAATTTCTTATTATAAATTTTAATTTATTTACGATTAAATAAATTGTTGAATTTAACTGTCAAAAAATAATTTTCAAAAAAATCTTAATTTATTTAAGCAAATTTACAAAAATAGTGTATGAAGTTTACCAATTGATTTGTTACTGAAAATGAATGCATATTAGCACTCATTTGAAGAAAGTTGGAAGTTATTATTATTTTTAAAGTATTAAACTAAGACAATCATTAACAGTTAAGATGATAAAAAGAAACCTTAGATTTATTCTTAATTGTAATTACCACTAATTAATATTTATCATCATTAATGAATGTTGAATTAAATTTCATTCACTTTGACCCTATCTATGTATTTCATAATCAATTAAGTTTACTTTTTTTTGCACAAAAAGTGCCATTATTTCTTTAATACAAATATATATTTAGATTCACATAAAAACTTATTAAAATTACATTAATTTTCTATTGAAAACAAAAAAAGCAAAAGACTAAAATCCTTTGCTTTTTCTTAAATTAATATAGTTTATTCAATGTTAAATAATTATCAAGTGCTGTGGTTGTTGTTTTAGTTGCACTAGTTGTAGTTGGCACAACAACAAAAGTGGAAGTTACTGTCATTGTAAAGGCAATGCTTGGCACGGTGTAATTCGCTGGTGATGCTATGGGGTTACCTAAATATACTTCTCCTCAATTACCAATCATAGTTGTTCCTGCCATTAAAACAGTTAACTTATAAATGCTTGGTTTGGTAACAGTTAAATCATCATAATTAATGGTTGGCAAAGTATAAGTAGTTGTTCCACTTTGAATATTAGTAGATAATGTACCAAACTTTTCTGCATCTGTAGTGCCTGATGGATTATATCACGGGTCTACATATTCTTTTGTTAAGTTAGTTCATGTTCCAATTGTACCATCTGGATTAATAATTGCTTTTTGCCATTCATAAGTAGCAATAAACACATATCCATATGCTTGATAAGGAACACCATTGTTAATTAAAGCAGAATAACCTTCAAAATCAATGTTTGAAGCACTCATATTAGCATTAAGGTTATATGATCGCGATGGATCTAAGAAATAAATATTATCAACGCTGTTTATTGTTTGACCACTACTGTTATTTTTAACTTCAATTGGCAAAGTTGGAGTATTTATAAGAATTGTAATTGGTTGACTATAGAATATCGCATTACCATTTGCCGTGCCGTAGGATACATTTAATGGACCTGCATATCACCAAATTAACCGTCATGTTGAATTTTCAACAATTGATCAATCAAATGGTGTACCATAATGAGGAAATTCATTGCTTTCATAAGTAGGGTAAAAACCTGTTGTCGTTCCACTATTATTATCATCATTTTGGTCAGCAAATCAAGCACCTTGGTCAGAAATTATTGTTGTTCATGTTCCACTAAGATCTTCTTGTAAACCAATTATTCCACCCCCAGCACCAGAATTATTGCCAATTCAAGTTGCTAAAAAGTTTTTAGTATAATCGGTGGTAAATGTTAAATGTGCATTCGGATTAGAAGAATAGGTTGTTGAGGAAATTTGCTTAATATTATTATTTGTAGTCAATTGTCAATTAAATGGGACTGCTTTAGCGTCCATAATTGTGATTGGAGTGGAAATTGAGAAATTAGTTACAGGATTACCGCTATTATTTACCAAAGTAAGAACAATTTGATACCGTTGCGTTATATCAGTAGTTCCAAGTGTTAATGGTGTGGTATAACCAAAGTAATTACCTCATGATAGATTAGGAATACTACCGTTTCAATTTGAGTTTCCCATGATACCAGAATTGAATGCTGTGGCTTGTCCATTAGTATATTGATACACGCTTTCTAAAACACTATATTGACCATTAAAACTGCTATATATTCAGGATAAGGTGCTTTCTAAACTACTACCATCAGGGTTAACAGCAGCCATTCCCGAGCCTGAACCTTGTAAATAAATTGGAATGTCTCAGGTGGAAGTTGCCGAATTATATGAAGCTCCAGGCATTCCGTCCATACCTTGTAAATTAATATGAATATTATTGTTTACTAATTGCAATTGCAAAATGTTTGAGGCAATATAGTTTGTAGTACCAACTTCATAAATCCGAAGTTGCACTGCCATCTTTGCTGTAATTTGGGCAAGTTGGAAAGTTTCAACGTTATTAATTAAAGTTGGACCTGTTAGATTACTACTAGTAATTTGGGAATTGGTTGTCATATTTCATAATTGATAACTGTAATTATCATTATTAACTAAAGTTGCTCAATATGAACCAAGTTTAATGTTAATGTTTGCTGTACCAAAATAAGTAATATCAATAATTCCTGATGATGCAGTTTGCGTACTATTAGCAGCATCTTGGGCACATGATCCTTGAATATCAACACTTGTTTCAGTTATGACCACAGCAATGATGTTAGAGGTTACACTAAATGCTTGCGTTCCTCCACCTGGTAAATCTTCGGTAATGCTTGGATCAGTAATGACTAATTTATATGTACCAGAAGTAAGAATGCTTTTAATTGTTAGAATGGATCCGTCACTACTTGTTCATACTTGCGCTTTAGTAGCATCATTATAAACTGTATAAGTCAAATCAGGGTTGGATAATTCTTTATATCAATAGGAATTTTCATCAAGTTTTAGTTGTAATGGACTGGTATAAGGAACAAACGCACTATTATTACTTCAAGCAGTAGCTTTACCAGTACTAGAACCATATGGAGCAGATGCTTCAATTTCTACACTACTGTTTAAAATATCAACATTTAATGGACTTGACGTTAGGGTACTGTGATTAGTTTGATTGGTAATTTGTAATTCATAGGAATTGCTTACTAACCCATTGAAAGTATATGTAGCACTTGTAGCTCCGCTAATGGCAACAAAGCTATCACCATTAAAGTACAATCATTGATAATCCCAACCACTTAATCCATCATAGTAAGTGCCTTTTTCAATTGATAAAGTAATACTAGTACCATAGTTAAAACTATACGTACCAGTACTGGAAATACTTTCATTATTAGCAGTAATTGGTAATTGAGTATTAATCACACTTACATAAATATTATTGGATGAATCAAGATTACTAAATGTGTAAGTACCAGTTGAACTTAATACTAATTTATATGTTCCAGCAGTTTGGTTATTGACATTAAAGATATAAGTAGTTTGCGTACCATCATTTGTACTAGAATAACTAGGATTTCAATTACTAATCTTACTTTCCATTTGCTTAATGGTATACCATGTACCATTATACAAATATTCCCATTGATAAGTATTACCAGTTTTATTATTTCAGAACGAAGTACTATTAATACCTAAGGTGATACTATCACCTAAGGAAATTGAATAAGTATTAACATTTGCAACTGCATTGGAAGTAGGAGCAATTAAGTAAGAACTATCAACAATGTTAATGGTTAATTCATTTGATTTTAAAGTTAAGCCAATCGTACTATCAGTAATTTCTAATTGGTAAGTACCACTAACTAACGTTGAAGGATCAAAAGTTTTGCTTGTACCACTAGTAGTAATTTTTTCGAACTTACTTGTTTGACTGTTTCATTGATATCATTGATAACTTAAACCACTAAAAGTTTGTCAATATGCAGTATTTATTCCTAAAGAATAACTTGTTGTTCCATAAACAACATTGTATGAATTACCAGTGGCAGGTGTTGTCACGGTAGTTGGAGTAATGGTTAAAGTGGAGTTTAGTGGGTTAAATGTAATGTTATTGGAATAAATTGGCACAAAACCAGTGTTGCTTGGTTCACTAATTTCAAGACGGTACATATTACTTGTTAGTAATACATAAGTGCTATAACTAGTGTCACTTGTTTTTGCAACTGAAGCAGGGGCACTAACAAATTGGGAAGTGCTAGGATCTCAGATTTGTCAGGTATAGGTGTAACCTGTTGTGTTAGTTGCTCAATAAGAAGTGCTTGGAATAGCTAAGGTAACTTCTTTACCACAATCAACGTTATAACTAGATGCAATCGTGCTACTAGTTGCTTGGGTGTATGCGATTTGAACAGTGCTATCAACTACATTAATTGTAATTGGCATTGAAGTTACATTACCAAAACCCCCAATGCTAGCATCATATAATACAAGTTCATATTGACCACTTGTTAGAGCAGTAAAACTATAAGTTGAAGCTAATCCATTTGTAGCAGATGGAGTGGTGGTACCAGTAACTGATGAATCAACTGCAACAAAGTTGCTGCCATTTCATTTTTCTCATTGGAAAGTATAGGAAGAAGGATCTTTACTTACCATTTGACCTCAGTAATCACTTGGGTTTAATTGTAAGGTAATATTTTTACCATACACAATGTTGTATGAATTAGAAGTACTTACTGTTACGTCTTTAATGCTAATCTTGCTGGTAGTATTTTGGATAATAATGCTTAAATTATTCGAAGTTAAAGTACCAAATCCAGTTTCATTACTTTTACTTGTAACTTCTACATAGTAAATTTGGTTGCTAAAACCATTAAAGGTATAGGTAGCAGTTCCATTACCAACATAAACTGGTTTACTTGGATCAGATGTACTGTACCAGGTGAAAACATAGTTACTTTCATTACTTACCCAATAACTATTTGGAGTTAAAGTAACACTGCTAGCATAATTAACATCATTGCTACCACTAGTAGTACTAATTGTTACAGTATTGTTAACTACATCAACAAAGATTTGGTTGGAAATTAGAGTTTCATTATTAATTGTTAACATTAATCGGTATGCAACATTTTTGAAAATAGTGGTCGTATAAGTAGCACTTGATGCATCATTAGCAATTGGGGTATAGCTGTTACCATTATCAGTACTAATTTCTCATTGGTAAGTTACTCCTGTTGTCATAGTTTGTCAATAAGGGGTATCAATTGAGAAAGTAATACTTCCCCCATAATTAACATCAACTACACCAGACTTGATATTGTTTGTAACATTAGAGTTCTTATCAGAAGTAATCATTAAAGTGGTATCACTTACCATGACGTTAATGCTATTTGATGTTAACACTGGATAAGTTTTACCATCAAGGGTATATGTTACTTGTAATTCGTATGAAACTGAAGAGTTAGCAGTAAATGTATAAGCATCACCTGTACCATCATTGCTTGTTGTTGCTCCAGTTGTAGGTGCAACTACTTTTGTTCAAGCTCCATTGTCCAAATAATATCATTGGAAAGTAGCATCTTTATTAGTTTTTCAATAATCAGAAAGAAGTGACAAAGTAACTTGCTTACCAAAGTTAGTGGAATAAGTATTAACTTCTTGGTTATTAATCCCAATGGCAATATTATTATCAATCACGTTAATGTTAATAATGTTGGAGTAAATGAAGAAACTAGCATTCTTCGTATTAGTAATTTCTAATTGGTAAGCTCCGTTCATGGTTGGATTAAAGGAATAAGTATTACTATTACTACCAACTGCAGTTGATTGGCCATTAGCATTAATACTATATCATTGGTACTTTAAGTCAGTCGTGTTAGTATATCAATAACTAGTATTAATGATTGACAAACTAGTTTTTAGTGCGTAAGGTACGTTGTAACTATTTTGGACTGTAGTAGGAGCTGAATTAGTTCCAGTGGTAGCAACAATATTGACATAGTCATCACTTACATTTAAATTGATTGGTTGGCTTTTTAAAACAAAACCTAACGTTTTACTTGTAATAACTAAACGGTATTGATTGCTTTGTAACGCTGTTAACGAATAAGTATTACTTGTACCATTAGTAGTAATATCAGCTCAACTATTAGAACTAACATTAAAGACTTGTCATTGGTAAGTTAAATCAGTACTATCTTTATAATATTGAGTAGCAATATCAAGCGTAATGGAAGTACCATAAATTTCGTTGTAAGTATTATTGGTACTTAACGCACTATTTTGAATCCCAATTTGTAATGAACTATTGGTAACATTAATGACGATGTCATTTGAACTTAAACTAAATGCAACATATTCTTCATTATTTGCATTTGCATTTTTATTAGCTGTTATTTGTAGTTTATAAGTACCAGATGCTTCAATCATTGACAAGGAAAGACTTTTACCAGTAGCATTGGTAATGGCAGTTCAACTCGAACTAAAGGGATTAAATTGATATCATTGGTAAGTTAAATAAGTAAAAGTAGTTTGACTTGCTCAATATCCACTTAAAGATAAGGTCGGACTTGATCCATAAGTAACGTTATAAGTATCATTTGTGCTTGTTGAACTACTAGAATTTGGTAAGGTTAAATCAACACTCACATTTTGGTTAATAATATTAACAATAACTGGCACCGAAATTACTTGGAAGTTTTCAATGTTAGGGTTAGTAATTTCTAGTTCATATTGGTTATTTTCATTTGCATAAAATGAATAAGTGGATTTGGTCGCGCCACTAATGTCTACAAATTGCTTTTTTAAGGCATCATATTTCATTCATTGGTATGCTAAACCATCTTTGGCACTTGCGGTAGTTGGTGGATTATACCAAAAATCATTTGCATTAATGCCTAAAGTTGTATATGAACCATAAGTAATGGAATAAATGTTATTGTTGGCAATCGTAACATTGCTTTCACCTTGAATATACGTTGGATTAATTGAAACTGTATCATTCGTAACATTAATGGTTAAACTAGCAGATGGAGCTAAGTCAAAATCAGGAATCGTAGAGTCAGTTATTACCAACCGATAAATACCAGTTGCTAATAATGGCATCGTAGTATAAGTATTAGAGTTGGTACCAACTTTTGATCAGGTACCATTTTTTGCATCATATTTTTGTCATTGATAAGTTAAATCAAAAACACTAGATGGATTTTTTCATGCTTCATTAGTAATGTCTAAAGTAACAGTATTTCCGTAAATTTCACTATAAGTATTAGCCGGACTAACACTTTGCCCTACAATCCCAATTTGTAAGTTGGAGTCAGTAACGTTAATACTAATTGGGTTGGAAGTAACTAGCTTACCATGGAACAAAATTAATAATTGGTAACTAGTAGAAGTAAAGCAATTAAATTTATATGAAGCAGTTGTTCCTGAATTATAACTATTGCTAGGAACATTTTCATACCCATTAGTTTGGCTACTAAGGTATTGTCATTGGTAAGTAAAATCTTTATTTGCATTTGCTCAAAAAGTATTTGCATCAATTTGCAAAGTAATTGGTGTACCATATGTAACCTTAACGTTGCTAGTTTGACCATTCACATTAATTCCTAAGGTTGGGGTTTGGGGACTAACCGTAATGGAATTAGAAGTTAACTTAAATCCTTCACTATTAGTAACTTGTAAATAATAAATTAGTTTTGCATTTGCAGCAAATTGATAGGTTGGACTGGTCGCACCCGTAATTGCTTGCGGCACACTATATTGATAAGGCATGCTATATCATTGATAGGATAAAGAAGTATCATCAGCCCAAATACTTGGAGCAGTTACCCCTAAAGTAACATTATCACCATAAAGCGGTGTAATAGTGCTTGTACTTGCAACACTAGTTTGATTAGAACTTACTTCACCAATCGTAATATAGTTATCAACCACGTTAATATGAATGTTATTGGAAACAAGATCAAAGTTAGGGTTGGTGAGGTTGGTAATTGTTAATTGATAAATACCACTAGTAACCAAGTTAAATGAATAATTTTTGCTACCCGTAGTAATTGTGACAAATTTGTTAGTACTATTGTCAAATTTCTTTCAGGTATAAACAAGGTTATTATTATTTGCTTCATTTCAATATGAAGTATTAATGATTAAATCAACCTTGCTTCAATAAGTTAAACTATAAACATTACTACTGTTTGCACTTTGGTCTTCAATGCCAATGGCTAAACTACTGGTGGTAGTTTTTGTACCAACTTGCACATAATTAGAAGTTAAAGTAAATTGCTTAATACTTGGATCAGTAATCACTAGATAATAACTAGCAGAAGCAGTAATGGCAGTGGTATATGTATCACTATTTGCCCCATTAATTTCACTAGTCTTACCATTTTGAATTACATATCATTGGTAGTGAACGCTAGGATTATTTTGTCAAATCTTGTTCACAATTGAAAAAGTAGTATCATCTCCATAGTTAATTTGCATTGGATTAGTTGCACTCGTAGTAATTTGTAAGTTGTTATCAATGACGTCAACTAAAACACTATTAGAAATTAAATTAAACGCCGGGTTATTTTTTTGGGTAATTATTAACCGATAAGTATCAGCTTGTAAAGCATTAAATTGATAAGTTACGTCACTACTACCACTAGCAACTTGGGTTCATTGACCAGTGCTATTATCAAACATTTGTCAAGTATAGGTTAAATTTAGACTTGGATTTAATCATTCTTGCGTATTAATTGATAATGTGCAGTTTGTACCATAAGAATAAGTATAAGTATTATTCTTACTTTCCGTATTATTGCTAATAATCTTTAAGTTATTACCGGTTACATTAACAATGATGGAATTCGAAATTAATTGTTTGCCACTTGGCATGGTAACAATTAATCGGTACATCGTAGTTTGATCAGCATTAAAAGTTAAGGTTGGAGTTACTGCAGTATCACTTTTGTCATTAATTCAATTCGGAGTAGTAATGACGCTGTATTGTCAACTGTACTTTAAACCTGGTTGGGTACTTGGATCAATGGTACTTTGAGCTAAATTAACGGTTAAACTAACAACAGTACTATAAGAATAAGTATACATGTTGCCATTAACACTGTTAGCAGCAACTGTTGGTTCAATGACAAGACTATTTAGATCAGCAAATTTTGGTCCAACGTTGAAAGTATATAATTGCAAATCATTAACTGGAGTGATTATTACTTGTTGCTTATCAGTTAAACTACTACTATTATTTATAAAACTATTTAATGCCCGTGCACAGTCTGCAGCTAATACTGATTGGTAATTGCTCGTGCTAATCCCAGTATTACCTGTTGTTGGCAAATAACCAGTTTGAATCAAGTAAGCAAAATCATCATTAGTCCAACTTGATGAAGCACTTACATTTTTAAAATAAGTTGCTTCGTTTGGTACTAAGGTACCATTAGCAGTATTACTTAAACTAAAGTATCCATAACCATTATCACCAATGTTATGAATAATGGCACTGATACTTACATCATGATAGGTATATTCATTTTCAAAACTTAAAGTAGCACTGCGATCAGTTTTACTTGTTAAAGTCGCATTAACACTAAAAGTAATATTACACTTGTAATTACTTAAATTAGTGTCATTACTACTATTATTACGGTTAACTGCATAATTAAATTTGTTAATGGTTAAAGTAAATTGGGTATTATTGGCAAAATCATTAACTAATTGGTTAACTTGATAATTAAAGTTTTGAATTAAATCCCATTTAAGAATGTTTGTAATCCCAAATATCTTGATATTGCTATCAAGTAATTTGGTGTAATAATTTAATGCAGTTGACTTTGTTCATGGTTTACTTAAAGGATTGATGGTACCATTTTGATTAATAGTTTGAGTATATGCATTATCATTTAAATTAGCACTACTAGTTGCTGTACTTGCAAGCACGTTTGCTGAAACAGTGCTTGGCTTGCTAATAGTTGATGCTTTAGCATCTGAACTAGTTTGTGATTTGTATTGTACACAAGCTAAACTACAACCAATTACGATACTTGCAATCGATAAAATAGCTGTACTACTAATGATAATTTTTGTTTTCTTTTTCATATGTGCTCCCTGTATAATAGGAAAAAATTTTATATTATCTTTCTTTTTTAGCAAAAAAATCAATAATAAGTTTAGGTATATATACCCATCTTGTTGTATTACCACGTTATATACATATATATACTTAAACTTATTAGATTTTTTACTAACATTAATAGCAATAGATGCTTTATATTTATTGTTTTTACTAATTAAATTAATTAAATGCAAAAATTAGAAATTAGTTTAATTGAACTAAATCAGTTAAACATTCAATTAATCAACAATAGCTAATTAGTAGAATAATAATTTTATTTTTTAAGCAAAAATACGCTTAGAAAATAAATCACTTAAATTTTATCAAAAATATCAAGAATTCGACTTATTTAAATAATTTAAAATTTAATATAATTAGAAATTATTAATTTAGTGAAAAAAGGAGCTTCTTATCAATGTACACAATTAATTTAAGGTTTGATAAAAGTTTACCAGCTTATCCAAGAGAAGGACAGTTGTATCGAAGACCTAATAAAAGCAGCAAACTAATTAATATTGATTATATGCTTACTAAATCATTAGATGCCACTTTTAAAATCATTGATTCATCATTATGTGGCAATAGTGAAAAAGAATTAGAGTATTTGGTTAATCTTATTAACAACAACGAAGTTGAATTTCAAATGCTTGACTTAGATCTTCGAGGATTGTGAATTACTTTTGATAAAGCATATAAAGCAATCAACCCAAATGATAAGCCAAAAGTTCATATTGATAACATTGGTGACTACATCAAAGCTTGCAATGATAATAATTTGATAATAAGTCAAACAAATAAAGCAAACCTTGATTTATTTAATATTTGTTTAGTTTTTAAATTACCACAACCAATTCATCCTGGTTTAAATGGCTTAAATACAATTGCAATTTATTGTGATCTTGAACTAGATTCTAAAAATACCTTGCAACCAAGACAAATTATACCTAGTTTACTCATTAAACGCGTTGAATTACTGGAATTAAATCGTCAGCTAGACAATTCTAGATCATTTAAAGTAATCATTAATCAAGAAAGTACTACTGAACCAGAACCAGCATTTTATTCTGATTTATGCTTACTTATTCCTATCGTCTCATTTAAGAAGAATGATACTACTTCCTTATTACGAGAATATTTAAATTATGATAATTGAACACGTTTCATTTTTGCAATTCGGGATTATTATAATGATAAACAAAGCAATAGCAGTAAAGATAGTCAAATTCTTTATTATCTTGGAAATGATACAAGCTATGGAATGGATGACAGCATTCATTGTTATTTGTTGCAATTAAAAGGGAATGCTAATATTGGGATGACTAAGAATGCGAAATATTTTTTAATTAATCGCAATGATGAAAGTAGTAATTATCGCATTCACATAACAGAGTTAAAAAGTGATGCTAATCAAGATTTAATTGATCAATTACAAACAAGAATTAATAAACTAGAAAATGATAATAATGAATTTCAAAATAAAAATACTAATAATAAAGCAACCATTGAAACATTAACAACCAAATTTAATCAATTAAACGAACTTATAAGTAAACAAACAGATGACCTCGCCAAATTAGAACAAGACTTAATCTATCATCAAGATGAAATTGACTCTCAATCACAAAACATCAATGATTTAAAGGAAACTATAGAAGACCTAAAACAAAGACAAAAAGTAATTAGTAAAGATAAAACCTTAGATGATGAACAAAGAAATGAAGAATTAAGGAAAATTCAACAACAAATTGATACTAATGAAATTGAAATTAAAGAAATTAATCAAACTAGCAAAGAACTTATAAGCAAAATAAAAGATTTAACTAAAGCTACAGATATTCAAAAAAATGAAATTAAGAAAACTAATTTAGAAATTGAAAATAATAATAGCAGAATTAATTCATTAAAAAAAGAAATTAACACGAATTTAAAACAAATTGATGTTAATCAAAAAGTGGTTGAACAATATAATAAGCAAATTGAATTTATTAATGCTGATAAATACAACGTTTTTGATTTCACTTTTAATTTTGAAGAAGAACAAAATCATACTTTTTCACCATTACAACTAGTTAACTCAGCTTTAAGTGATGATTTTAAAACTGCTAATAATTTTTATATTGATGAAAAAGATAGTGGTACGATTGCCATTCTTAATCGGTATGCAAATGGACTAGAACAAATTCGACTTGGTTATTATAAAAATCCTTATTTATTTGCTAATTTACTTTCACCACAAAACTTAAGGGTAGAAGGTGATAAGGCAATTGACAAACAAATTTTAAATAACTATCAATTAAATCAAAATCAGGAAAGTGCAGTTTATAAAGGCATTAACATTGACAACTTTTTTTATTTGCAAGGTCCCCCTGGAACTGGTAAAACCCAAACTATTTGTGCCATTGCAAACCAATATGCGTTGGAAAATAAAACCATCTTAATGACTAGTCAATCACATGAAGCCATTAATAATTTCTTTGATCGTTTGGATGAACTTAATAATGATAATCCGCTTTTAATCATGATTAAGTATATTGCGGATGAACAAAAAAACGAAGCAAATAAATACAACATTGACAATGCTTGAAAACGGTTTGTGACCAAGTGCATTAATGCATGCGACCCAAATAGTAATTCCAATGATCATTTACTAAAAATCGTTGATGAATTAATAACTAATCATTTTGTTATGCCACCATTTATTACTGATAGCGAAGCAAAGATTATTAATGAAAACCACGAATTGGTTAAAAAATTAGCAACTTTAGGTCGTTTTGCAAAATACCAAAAAATTATTAACAGTATTGTGGACGAAATTAATCAAGATCCAATTGTTTTTGCTGATGCAATTATTCGCATTCTTGGTAAAAAAGCATATGATGGAAATAAGGAATTATTAGATCAATATGATAATTTAATTGACCAATTACACAAGCTTCGTTCTTTACCAAAAGTATTTGATACTTTAGATGAAATTAAGCAATACTTAAACGATCAAAATACCAATCATTATGCATCATTATTTCGCAAAAAATATTTAAATGATGAAAATAAACTCAAGAACTCTCAAAAATTTAAAGATTACATTGTGAATAATCATTTAATCAATATTTTTGGAATTACTACTACTTCCACCATTACTTTATCATTATTAAATAAAAATGATACTGATTTGTTTTATGATTGGCCCATTGACATTGTCATCATTGATGAAATCAGTAAGTCAACTACTCCCGAAATATTATCCAGAATTGTTTTAGCAAAAAAAGTAATTTTTGCAGGTGATTATAAGCAATTACCTCCTAAATGTGATTTTACGAAGGATGAATGCATTGATTTAGTGCAAAATAAGAAATTTACCTCCCAATTTAATAAAACAATGGGTGATAAAACTTTAGAAAAGGTTTATGATGAAAACGGTAACAAGCAAGAAGAAGCAAAGCATTTAGCAGATTGGTTAAAAAAACTTTACAAGGATTCATTCTTTAATAAAGAAGTTAAAACTTTAAGATCATTGCCTAATCGGGATAATGCTCCGTACCAAAATCTTACAGTCCAACATCGTTTTTGCAATGAAATAATGAACGTCGTAAATACCTTTTATGAAGATGATGAAAAATTGCAAATGCCTGAACAACCCCGTAAATTTCCAACTTATTCCTTTTCGTTAACATATCACAATGGAAATACTCAACAATGCAACGAACCAGTTATTTTAATTGATAGCAGTAAATTAAGCGGCCAAATGCAAACATACTTCAAAAAAACTTATCATATCAAAATGGATACAAATGATTCTTTTGATACTAATACCTGAAATAATAATCAATACGGATCACGAATTAATCCTTATGATGCTTTAATAATTACTAACGTAATTGATAATTTACACAATTCTAATCCCAAATTAAAATTGAGTGATATTGGTCTTATTACCATGACTAAATCCCAAAAGAATTTAATCAGGTCTTTTTTAAAAAAGATTAATCCTAGTTATAACCAAATAAAAATTGATACGGTTGATAATTTTCAAGGCCGCGAGGCTGAAGTTATTATTTTAGATTTTGTTCCTGCATATGCAAACTTAAAAAATAATAACGTAAACTTACACAAACGAGATTTAAGTTTTTACTTAGTAAATGAACGCAATAATGTTGCAATCAGTAGAGCAAAAGCAAAATTAATTATGGTTGGTAGTTTTAAAGGGCACTATTTTGTTGATAGCACCATTAGTGATGTCGGAAGCATGAAAGAAGAACAAGAATTTTTGCGCTGCGTTTATAATGAATGCATTAATAATGGTTGCATTCTTGATGGAGAAGAATTTGTATGGTTAAAGAATTAAAGATTGAATTGCCAATTCCATATGCAGTTTATGATGTTAATTATAGTGTTAGTACTTTAACTGAATTAGATGAAACAAAAGCATTAATTTTATTAGCAATTGCTAGCAACAAAAAGGTAACGCCAACAGACACACTCCAAGAAGTAATCCACCGGTTTTATCACCTTAATGATAACTATGACTCATTATTTCAAGAAGCCCTAAATAACTTAATTAGCAATAAAACTATCAATAATGACCAAGATGAATTGCCATCATTGCAAAGTTTTGTTGGTAACTTTAATATTGATGGAAAAATCAAAAAATTATTAGATAATGATGAAGGATTTTTTGGTAATAGTGAACAAAAACATACTCACCAGCTTGATTTAAAAAAAGGAATTTTTAGTGATTTAACATTGCAACAATATCATCCTAATGATAAAAATTTAATTCCATTTTCAAAGTTAGTTTGCAATGCATTTATTGATAAAAATAAAGAAAATAACAATAAATACAACCAAGCAATCGTTGAACATATTAATAACTACTTAATTAAAGGTAATGAAAATTTATTTAACCATGAATTAAAGAAACAAGAAGAGATTAATAATGGATTAAATTTAGTGTATTTTAAGACACCATGCATTTTTAAAGTAGATATAAATGATAACCAAATTAATATTTTCCCACACGGTCAACTTGAAGAAAAAATCTATGAAAATTACTATTTATCAAAAATCTTCTATCAGGATTTATTGCAATTAATTTGTAATCAATTAAGTTGTACATTCAATAATATTCCATTGATTGAAAAAATAATTCCTTCTTTAGATTTTATTGAGGATGAAAAAATTATTAATCAAAATGAATGTAAATCTTTAGGCAATAATACTTACTTCATAATTGATAACCAATTATGACAATTATTTATTTATAACCAAGAAGTTAATGATGAAATTAATAAAGCATGCTGAAAGAAGTTATATAAACATACTTTAAATGATGCTGAGATCAAATCGCTAATTGACAATTATTTAAATGATGATAATGCATTTATTAATTGAATTTTTGAAAAATTAAATAACCAAATTATTAATGATTACATTTTGCAATCTATTTGCCAAAATCAACAAACAGTCAATATTTACCAAAATCTAATTGAAAATAACTTTGATAAATGCTTACCATTTTTGATTAATAACAAAATTGATCTAGAATTAATTAATGACTTATTCCCAGCTAAAATTGATGATTATTTAAATACACAAATTGCTGATTATCATGATGCATTTTTACAAATGTTAAATGCAAAATTAATTGCCAATCCAAAATTACAAATCAAAATTATTAGTAAATTTAATTTTGACTATTCAAAAAATCAAACCTATTTAGTTGATTGCAAGTTAGAAAAAGAAATTATTAACCAAATTGATTTATCTCAAGAATTATTGCGTGCTGCTAACCAACTAAATAAGGATAAACTAAGTGAGTTATATTCCCAATTAAAAAATCAAATGGATAGTCTAATGAAGTTAAACAAGGAATTAAATTTGCATTGTTTAACTAATACCTGACAAGATTTAAACAATAAATCGCAAGAAGTAAAAAATCAATTAGCCGAAAAAAAATTTGCAACTTTAACTACGTGTTCGCAAGATAACCGCCAAATTTTAGAAGTTATATTGCCAGAATTGTTAGGATTTGAGTACGATAAATCAAAAGGATATAGTCAAGTAAGAGATAATGAAATTGTAAAAGATGTATTAAACAGACAAGAACAAAAGAAATTTAAAGACTTGCAAACTTTTAATAATGATTTTGTGCATGGAAATCCTGATATAAATGAATACAGTGATACAAGTATTTTTGAAAAAGCATTTAAAAAATTACAAGAGTATAATTTATTCCTAAAAGATTTAAAAAATAAAATCAAAAAGTTCAAAGAAGAAAATAAGAAGAAAGAAGGTAAATAATTATGAGTCATGGAGTAAGTTTTGTTGCATTTAATTTAAGTGAAGATATTAAATTGCAATGCAGCGATATTTTAAATAGACTTCATTCAATCGAACAATATGATTGAAAGAACGAACAAACATCAAAAACTATTCATAGTTTATTAGAACAATACCAAAAGAAAATTAATGATATTTATAGTTTACAAGGTAAAAGGGTAGATTCATTTCAAGCCCAACAAATGCTAATAACTATCATGAAAGATGTCGCCAACATGCAACAATTCGCCAATGCAAGTATTGCGGGATTTTACCAAACATACTTGCAAAATGCCACAGAAAACATCAATAAAATAATTGCTCAATATGGTATCTTAGCAACCACAGCATTAGAACAATTAAATGCACAACACCAAATCATTAGTGAAGAAAGTTTGTTAAATACCATTGATCAAATTCGCAATGCCCAAATTAATGAAGAACAATTAAAAGTCTACCGACAAGAATTTAAGAAAGCCATTGATAATTGCAGTTTTCCTAATGATATTAAATTAGACTTGCTAAACCAAGTTAATCGTTATACAACCGCACAAGAAGTAAGTGATATCCCTGGATTTATTGCTTCTAAAAATGCGGAATTTAACCGCATGATTAGATTAATTAAAGATGTTTCTACCATCTTAAAAGAAGTTGGTTTTAAATTTACTGGCCATGCAATTAAATATTTATATAACGAAGAAGAAGGCGTTTTTAGCACGGTTTTATTATTTAAAAATGCCAATAATAATACCGTAGGAATTAATTTTAATTCCCTAGGGAAAATAAATTACAAACTTGGTAATTATGTTGGCCACGCTTGCGAAGCTACCACCCGAAGCATTCTTGCTAAATTAAAACAAAAAGGATATGAATACTCTACACCAATCATTACCAGGAATGTTTCAGATGCTAAACCATTAGAAAAAGCAATTAATACCTTTAATGAAAGGAATAAATAATTATGTCATTAAAATCATCATTACAAACCCTATTTAACAAATTAGACCAAAAAAATATTTTGCTAGTTTCGGGAAACATTAATGAATTATTCTATTTGCAAGATATTTTTCCCAAGGCAAAATCAAATGGTTTTGTTTCATTAACTGATGTAATTGCCTATTACTGTAATCATGTTAAAGCAAATCCAGTCAAAACTGTGCACTACTTTAGCCCCAGCGATGGCCAAATTGATTACTCATTAGATAAAGATAAACCCCAATCAACTGAAGAAAAAGAACAAGCCCAAAATCAAGACGAATTAGGATTAGATAATACAGCAGATAATGATTTAACTGCTTACTTAGATCAATTAAATGATGAAATTAAGGCAACTGCAAAAAATAATAATCAATTTTCCCGCCTTGACATTATTGATTGCAGTGATATCTTCTTTGATAAAGGTGCCATGCAAGGCGTACCACCTGCTAAACTATCCCAATTAATTGCGGATTTCATGGAATTTAATGAGAACATTAAGGCAGTTCGTTTTATTACCAACTTTAAGAAATTAATTCTTTACAGTAGAAATCCAAGTACCTTAACTAATTTCTTTTCTACTAACAACATCGAATTTGCTAGTGTAGTAATCCAAAAGCCAAGTAAAGAAGAAAGAAGTGACTTCTTTAAAACCTATAGTGATTATTTTGTTAATGTAAAAGATACAATTGAAGATCCTGATAGTGACGACTTTAAAGACGCAGTAGTAATCACTGATGGTTTATCATACCGCGAAATCTTACAACTAGCAAAACTAGAAGTTGATAGTGATGAAAAATATACGTTTAAACAACTTTATAATATTGCTAACTTTAATAAAAAACAAAGTGAATGAGAATCCAGTAAAAACTTTAAAGATTTAAATAAAATTAGTGAAGAATTAAATAAACGGGTGAAAGGTCAAGATTATGCAATTAGCCAAATCCGTAAAACTTTAATTCGTAGTTTTACTGGTTTGCAAGGAATCACGCAATCATCTAATTCTAAAAAACCAAAAGGAATCTTGTTTTTTGTTGGTCCAACTGGAGTTGGGAAAACGGAAATTAGTAAAGCATTATGTGAATACATTTTTGGTGATGAATCACGCTTAATTAGATTTGATATGAGTGAATATAATCACGAAGAAAGCGACCAAAAATTAATTGGGGCTGCGCCAGGTTATGTAGGATATGATGCTGGAGGACAATTAACTAATGCGGTTAAGGAAAAACCTTTTTGTATTTTATTATTTGATGAAATTGAAAAAGCTCACAACAAAATTCTAGATAAATTTTTGCAAATTCTTGAAGATGGTAGATTAACTTCAAGTCAAGGTGAAACCGTTGACTTTAGTGAAACTTTAATTATTTTCACCAGTAACATTGGTACATCTCAAATTAAGGATGCAAATGCTGATAAAGATGCGGTCCACGAACAATTTATTAACGCAGTTAAAGACTACTTTAAAAATAATTTAAAGCGTCCAGAAATTTTAAACCGGATTGGGGAAAAGAATATTATTCCATTTGATTTCATAACTGATAATACGATTCTTGATGAAATTCTAGATATGAAGTTAAACAAGATTATTAGTAAATTAAAAGAAGAAAAATTTATTGATTTACGAATCAATAAAGCTGATAAAGAATTCTTATTTCAAGGCATTAAGGATAAATATGATCGAACCATGGGTGGTAGAGGCTTAATGGAAAAACTAGAAACCAACTTTGTAGATGGTTTGTCGGAATTTATTTTTGATAATTATGAATTCATGCAAGATAATAAAAATAAGAAAACCTTTAGTCATGTTACCAGTAAATGAAATATGGAACATAACCAATTAGACTACACATTAGTTAAATAAAACAATTCATCTAAGTAAAAATAGCAATAATTCTTTTCAAGAAGGATTATTGCTTTTTATTTATACAAAAAAATAATGCTTGTTTAAGCATTATTCGTATTATCTTGATTAATTGAACAATATTGATTTTGGTATTTTTTAATGGAAGTAAATAACGCAACTAACCCCCCAAATTGACATGTTACATTTGGTTCTTTATCGGCCCATGAAGCACTTATTTTTCATGTATTAAACAAATAAGAATTAAACTAGGACATGAAATTTGGACAAAAATTCAAATTTCGTGTTTTTTATTATAATTGATTTTTATATTGAACTGGTGTCATCCAGTTCAATTTTTTTTGAATCCGTACATTGTTGTAGTAATAGATATAATCAGCAATTG
>JAGCPI010000028.1 GCA_017645255.1 bacterium | reverse complement strand
CGATTCCTGAAATTAAGAATACTTCTTTCTTAATTAATGATTTGGTACAAAGAGATTTTGATAATTTATTCCATGAATTCGAAATTTTAGCTACTGATGTCACTTATATTATTGGAACGTATGACGCAAAAGAAAAGCATGTTTATCTTTCAGTTGTGATAAGTCATAAGACAAAAGAAATTTTGGGATGAAAATTGTCAATGTGCAACGATACTAATTTAGTTATTCAATCATTCAATTCAATTAAAAATAAACCTTCAATTGCCATTGTTCATTCTGATCATGGTGCTCCATATACATCAACTTATTTTGATGAAATGCTTCAACAAAATAATTGAATCCAATCAATGTCAAGAATCGGCAATTGTCTTGACAATCGAGTAGTTGAATTCTGATTCAGTATTTTGAAAACTGAACTAATTTCTAAACTAGATATTAAGCATATGTCATTTAAAGAATTAGAACAAGCCATTGCTAATTACATTGATTATTACAATAATGTTCGAATTCAAGAAAAATTGAACTGAATGAGTCCAGTTCAATTTAGAAATCAATTATAATAAAAAAAACACGAAATTTGAATTTTTGTCCAAATTTCATGTCCCAGTTTAGAATGTTAGCATTTTTAATTAATGAATAAGATCCATTTTAAACAAAAAAGTAAGCAACAATTAATTGCTTACTGTTTTATCTTCATTATGCGACTTCTTCTTCACTTTGAATTAATTCATTAATTTTCTTTTTGTATAAATGCTTAATCGCTAAAAAGCCACCTGATCAGTGAAGTACTCAATATCAATATGAATAAGAAAAGGAAGGTAAATGAACTGGTGCTTTATCTCTTGTTAAAAATACTTCAAATAATTTAACAACTTTAATTTTAAAGCATGGAGTGTGTTTAAAAATTAAATCACAACACCATCTAGTGACTTGTCAGTTATTAGCTTTATTTTCAAAGATGTTGCTAGTTAAGTGACCTAAAGTATAATCATGAATTAATAATGGCAAGTCATTAATGACGGTTAATGGTTCATTAAAGATATATTGATTAATGACTAATTCATCATTAATTACTAAATCCTTAAGTTCATCTGGAACTTTAAACTTACTGTAGATTCGTTGCGGATAAAAGAACAATAAATCACCAATGTTAGCTTGTTGATAATAGTATTGGTAATACGTTACTTTATCAGATACAGTTTGCCCAATTGGTTGCATCTTGCGATTAGCTAAATAACCAACGAACATCGCCGTGTAATTTTTTAATTTATCAATTGTTTGCGCAAAGTGGGGTACGATTTCATCTTTATCATCAATAAAGATTAAATAATTACTAGTAAGTTGCGGAATAGTTTCAATTACACTTTTAACCTTTCCTTGCGGGGTTGGATGCTTAATGTATTTAACTTCGTTGTGCATCACTAAAAATTCTTCAAGTGAAGCGTATGCTTCATTTGATCCATCATTGATTAAAAATAAATCAATGTCTGCATAGTAATTTGGTAACTTGACAATTTGATGCACTAATTTTTCTAAACATTTACAGTTATCTTTGGAACTGATAACAATACTTAATAATTTACTCATGGTTACTTTTAAATTATAAATAAACTAGTAACTAAATGAAGATAAATAAAAATAGAAGGATGCGATTAGTATCTTCTCCTTCTATTTTTATTGTTAATTAAATTTAATTAATTATTAATTGTGAAATCAAACAAGCTTGAAGCAATTACTTCATGTTCTTAACAATCTTGTCTGCTTCTTGAGGGCTTACAAAATTGTACATGGAACGTAGCATGGATGCTTGACCACGGTTTCCCTTAACAGATGTTGCAGCAACGTCCAAGTGAACGTAGTCAATATCGTCAGTGAAACTGCGTAGGAATTCAGCTGCTCTACTAGATCCAGCTTTTGGACTAGATACGCTGTTAGCAATATCAGCAATGTCGGATTTTAGTAGGTCTCTGAAGTCTTTGTGGAATGGCATTCTTCATACCAATTCACCAGCCTTATTTGCTGCTTCTTGGTACTTGTCTCAACTGGAGTCCTTAGATGTTCATACACCAGTGTATGTTTCACCTAAAGCGTACATCATTGCACCAGTTAGAGTAGAGATATCAATTAAGCGGTTTACGTTCAATGATTTCTTTAGATCCTTAACTGCGTATGCAATTGTGTCAGCCATAATCAAACGACCTTCAGCGTCGGTGTTATCAATTTCAACGTATTTACCGTTGTAAGATTTTCAAACATCATCTGGGTGTTGAGCCTTTGGACCAATTTCGTTTGCAACCATTGCACCTAGGGCAACAACATTAGTCTTAACATTGTTTTCTGCTAGAGCGTAAATTGTTCCCATAACGGTTGCTGCACCAGTCATATCGTACTTCATTCAGCGCATGTGTGGACCTGGTTTTAGGTTGTAACCACCGGAGTCGAAACATACTCCCTTACCAACTAAAGCAGTTGTTCCGTCTTCTTTGTTACCTGCCATGTATTGAACTTCAATTAAGCATGCAGGATCAGCACTACCAGCATTTACACCTAATAGTAGGTTAAATCCTTTATCCTTCAATCACTTTTCATCGTGGATAATTAATTTAACTTTCTTAGCCTTTACAAGTGGAGCAAATAACTTTGTCATTTCGTCAGCAAAGTTTTGTGGCCGCATGTAGCAAGTTGGAGTGTCTTGTAATTTTCTTACGAAAATAGATGTTTCAGCAATTACTTGCGCCTTTGCAATTTCTTCTTTGTGCTTTCCATCAATTTCCAAGTTGTGTTCAACAGTCTTGGTTGGGTGTTCTGCCTTGTATTCTAGAGGAATTTTTTCTCCATAATAAATGGAGTTTACTACCATTCCAACTAGATCCTTTTCAGGAATTCCGAATTTGTTAAATGATTCAAAGTCAACAGAGTAAGGTGTTTTTGCATCTTTCATTACTTTTTGTAATGCATTTACAAAATCACCAACTTGAATGTCTTTGTCACCTTTGGTAATCCGATCACTTAAAACCATGTATTCGGTGTCACCGTCTTTGTAGGTTTTAAATAATTCTTTGTTTTCTGGATCCTTTACATCCTTAATGTCAATAGCCTTAAGAGGGGTAAAGTTCTTTGTGTTTTTAGAATTTACTACCATGTTTTATTCCTTTCTATCATTTATCAATATTTCATTTAATTATTATATTATCTTTATTTTATTCATTAAATCAAATTGCGTTTTTCTACCTTGATAATGAAAATAAAAAATCATTAATAAAATGATTTAATCATCTTTATTAGTTTAAGTTTACTTCTAGAAAAAAAATCACACTTTTTTAACTAATAAAAACAAAAATAGAAAAAGAAGCAATAATGCTTTTTAATCTATTTTTGTATTTAATAATTTATTTAATTTTTAATTGCAAATTATGATTGCTTAATTGCAATTATTTCATGTCTTTGACAATTTTTTTAGCTTCTTGGGGACTTACAAAATTGTACATGGAACGAAGCATGCATGCTTGACCCCGGTTACCTTTAAATGAAGTTCCATAAACATCCAAGTGCACGTAATCAATGTCATCAGTAAAACTACGTAAGAATTCAGCAGCTCTACTCGAACCCCCAAGTGGACTTGGAACACTGTTAGCAATGTCAGCAATATCTGATTTTAGTAAATCTCTAAAGTCTTTGTGGAATGGCATTCTTCATACTAATTCACCAGCTTTATTAGCAGCTTCTTGGTATTGCTTTCAACTGGAATCTTTCGATGTTCAAACACCACTGTATGTGTCACCTAAAGCATAAACAATCGCACCAGTTAGAGTGGAAATATCTACGAGCCGATTAACGTTTAATGACTTCTTTAGATCTCTAACAGCGTAAGCAATGGTATCAGCCATGATTAATCTACCTTCAGCGTCGGTGTTATCAATTTCCACGTATTTACCGTTGTAAGATTTTCAAACATCATCTGGGTGTTGAGCATTTGGACCAATTTCGTTTGCCACCATTGCCCCTAAAGCAACCACGTTCGTCTTAACGTTGTTTTGTGCCAAAGCATATACTGTGCCTAAAACAGTAGCAGCTCCACTCATATCATACTTCATTCACCGCATGTGGGCAGCTGTTTTTAAGTTATATCCTCCCGCATCAAAGCAAACACCTTTACCAACTAAAGCAGTCGTACCGTTTTCTTTGTTACCTGCCATGTATTGCACTTCAATTAAGCAACATGGGTCAGCACTACCTTTATTAACTCCTAGTAGTAAGTTAAAGCCTTTGTCTTTTAATCACTTTTCGTCGTGAATAATTAAATTAACTTTGTTTTCTTTTACTAATGTGGCAAACTTCTTGCTAATTTCGTTAGCAAAGTCAAGTGGACGCATGTAGCAAGTAGGAGTATCTTGCAATTTTCTTACAAAAATGGAAGTGTCAGCAATTACTTCGGCTTTTGCAATGTCATCCTTGTGAGCTTTTTCATCAATTTGTAAATTGTGTTCAACCGTCTTGGTTGGGTGTTCGGCTTTGTATTCTAGTGGAATTTTTTCTCCATAATAAATACAGTTTACCACCATTCCCACAAGATCTTTTTTGGGAATGCCAAATTTGTTAAATGATTCAAAGTCAACCGAGTAAGGGGTTTTGGCATCTTTCATTACTTTTTGTAATGCGTTGACAAAATCACCAACTTGAATGTCTTTATTACCTTTGGTAATTTGATCACTTAAAACCAAGTATTCAGTATCACCATCTTTATAGGTTTTGAATAATTCTTGGTTTTCAGGATTCTTTACATCCTTAATGTCAATGGCCTTTAAAGGAGTAAAGTTTTTAGTATCTTTTGCGTTTACAATCATTTTCTTCTTTTTCCTTTCTTTGATTAATTAATATTTTATTTATTTATTAACAAGTGTGCATTTTTCATTTAACTAAATGAATTATTAATTTTGATAAAGAATTAGCTTAAATTAAACAAAAATAGAAAGAAAAGAAATAATCTTCTCCTTCTATTTTGTTTATGATTAATCAATAATTTTTAAAAACTAATGAACTAAATTATTTCATGTCCTTGACAATTTTGTTAGCTTCTTGCGGACTGACAAAGTTGTACATGGTGCGAAGCATGGATGCTTGACCTTTGTTATCTTTGAAAGACGTTCCACAAACATCAAGGTGCACATAGTCAATGCCATCGGTGAAACTACGTAAAAATTCAGCTGCACGACTTGATCCACCTAATGGACTTCGAACCGCATTCATGATGTCAGCAATGTCAGATTTTAGCATGTCTCTAAAGTCTTTGTGGAATGGTAATCTTCAAACTAGTTCTCCAGCCTTCGTAGCAGCTTCTTGGTATTGCTTTCAAGTAGAATCCTTGGAAGTTCATACCCCGTTGTAAGTGTCACCAAGTGCTAAAATAACTGCCATGGTTAGAGTTGAAATATCAATTAAACGGTTGACATTTAATGATTTCTTTAAGTCTTTAACTGCATACGCAATGGTATCAGCCATAATTAAGCGACCTTCAGCATCAGTGTTTTCGATTTCAACGTATTTACCATTGTAAGATTTTCAAACATCATCAGGGTGTTGGGCTTTTGGACCAATTTCATTTGCAACCATTGCTCCTAGTGCAACCACGTTTGTTTTTACGTTGTTAGTTGCTAGTGCGTAAATGGTACCCATGACGGTTGCAGCTCCACTCATATCATATTTCATTCAGCGAATGTGAGGAGTTCACTTTAGGTCATATCCACCTGAATCAAAGCAAACTCCTTTACCAACTAAAGCAGTTGTGCCGTCTTCTTTGTTACCTGCCATGTATTGAACTTCAATTAAGCATGCAGGATCAGCACTACCAGCATTAACTCCTAGTAGTAAGTTAAAGCCTTTATCCTTTAATCACTTTTCGTCGTGAATAATGAATTTAACTTTCTTTTCCTTAATTAGTGGATCAAATAGTTTCTTCATTTCATCAGCAAAGTTTTGGGGACGCATGTAGCAAGTAGGAGTGTCTTGTAATTTACGAACAAAAATGGAAGTGTCAGCAATTACCTTTGCTTTCTTTAGATCATCTTGGTGTTTCTTGTCATCAATTTCTAAATTGTGTTGTACAGTTTTAACTGGATGTTCAGCTTTGTAAGCTAATGGAATGTTTTCCCCATAGGAAATGGCATTTACCATCATGCCAACGAGATCTTTTTCAGGAATACCAAACTTGTTAAATGATTCAAAATCAATGGAGTAAGGTGTCTTGGCATCTTTTAATACTTTTTGCAAAGCATTAACAAAGTCACCAGTTTGAATGTCTTTGTCGCCCTTACTAATCCGGTCACTTAATACCATGTATTGTGTGTCACCGTCTTTGTAGGTTTTAAATAATTCTTGGTTTTCAGGATTCTTTACGTCCTTAATGTCAATGGCTTTTAAAGGAGTAAAGTTCTTTTGATCTTTAGAATTTACGATCATCTTTAATTCCTTTCTGTTATTTATTAATCTTCTATTTACTTATTATATTATCACGGTGCATGATTGCATGAATTTGCTACTTTTCAATGTTAATAATTTTTTGTCTAAACCAACTCTTCTTACTGCTAATTGAATCAATTCCTCATAATGCCCCATGACAATAAATAACTAAAATAGTTACCACTGCTTTTAGTAAAGTATGAATCCGGTTCACCATGTAATAAACATAGAAGTTATTGTAGTTAGTGTAATATAGGGCAATTAAAGCAATTACATTAATGACTTGGCAAGCACTATCAGCTAAAATCACAAATTTACTACCCCCTGCTACTAGGATGTAATAACACATGGCAACTGCAGTATCAAATAAAACCGCCAAACTATAAATTAATTCAATGTAATATGAATCAGCTCATAGTTGACCATAAGTACCTAAGGCAATTTTGGTACCATGATAAGTAAAGTAGTAGAAATTGGATGGCGAAGAAGAACTGTAAATTAATTCATTAATAAAGCTACCATAAATCACAATAATTAAAGCAAGTAATAAACCAATCACAATTGACCAGTTCGTTAAGATTAACGAGTTATGATATGCAGTTTGCTTATCACCCTTTCCAATATAATAAGAAACAAAGTATTGGGGTAGTAAACTAAAACCATTGTAAATGGTAAAGATGTAAGTAGAAATTAAGGAAACGTTGGCCAAAATTAATTTGTAATATTCCTTGGCCATATGCAAACTTAAACCGGGATTATTATTTACTACAATGCCATTTCAATCAGTTCAATATCCATGGAAGTTCGTTCCATATACGACCAAGATGATGTTTAAAGTAGCATAGAAAACTTGGTCTAATAAAATGGCTCATGATAATACTCATAATCGTTTTAAAGTAATCCACTTTACTTTAAAACCAGTTTGGAACATTAATAAATCCCGTTCATAGTCCGTATATTCATCTTTGTTAATTGATAATAATTGAAAATTAGTTGGAAAACGTTGTGGTTTTTTTCTGGTACTTAATTGATAATTTTTATTTAAATCATTAATTCCATTTCATAAATGAATAAAGATATTGATGAAGTATGCTTCTCACACTTTAAATTGTTTAGGTCAATAAATATAAAACCATAAGAAGACTGGTTGGATGATATAGTAACCTAAATAAATTCCCCCAATCCCATTATCAACTTGGTATAAATGATTTTGAATGGCAGTTGGTGCTAGTTCCATGCTACCAACATTCACTAAAGTAGTAGCTAAATAACTAGTGTAAGCAATAATGAAGTAAATAAAACCAATAATTGATGAATAGAATAATGACTTCGCATTCTTCATACTTGATAAACTTGGAACGTAAAGTCATAATCAGCAATAAAAGAAACCAGAAACCGCAAACCAGCGAATGAGAATAATGGAGTAATTTAGTTGTACTAAATCAACCCCAGTGACTGGTAAAGTATATTGTCAAACTAAGACTAAAGCAATTTGACTAGCAAATCCTTCTTCTAAGCACAAGCCAATCGTGCAAAAAACGAATGATAAATACGTGGATCAGCGCATTACTTCTTGCAACTTTAATTTATTGTGCTGAGCAATATAGTTCCCAAACGCGGGAAACGCCGCAAAAATAAATGATGACACTAACGGATTAATATACCCATAAACATATGAAGTATAGTTAACACTTAAATATAATTGGTTTCCAATTGGTGCATCCTTATAAAAACCATTAATCATCGTGTTAAACAAGATTGGTACTAACGCCGTAAACAATCCTCAAAATAAACTAGGAAAAGTTAAGCGTAAAAAGGCTTTGATAAACTTCGTACTACCAAAAATCTTGTTATATCATTTAGCAAGTTTAAAATCAACATCATTAAAACTAAAATCCTGAATGATGTTTTTCACCGTAAACATTTGGGATTGCGTGGTGAAATGTTTTTGTTCTTGCTTGCTATCTTTATTACTTTCAGGCATCGTTAATTTTGATTCCTTTGACAAAAAATAATCCTAATAAGTTTAAAAAATAATTATAAAGAAAAAAACGAAAAAAGAGCGAAAAAAAGCATAAAGAACACATAATTGTATTCCTTGTGCTTTTTTAATAATTATTTAAAGTAAAAGTGAGCAATCATTAAGCAACGCTAACAACTGCACCTGCTTCTTCTAATTTCTTCTTTAGATCAGCAGCTTCTTCTTTCTTAATGTCTTCCTTAACAGTTGCAGGTAGAGCATCAATTGCCTTCTTTGCATCCATTAAGCCAAGACCAGTGATTTCCTTGTAAACCTTTAGAACAGCAACTTTCTTGCTTGGGTCAGATAGACCAGTTACCTTTACAGTAACAGTTGTAGGTTCATTTGCAGCAGCACCAGCAGCTGGAGCAGCAGCAGTAGGAGCAGCAGCAGTTACTCCGAAGGTTGTTTCGATTGCTTTAACCAAATCGTTTAATTCAACGACGGTCATTTCTTTTAAAGAATCAATGATTTCTTCTTTTGTTAATTTTGCCATAATTTAAATTAGTTATTAACTATCCTTTTTAATATTTGATTTCCTACTTGGTAGCAGGTTGTTTTTCTGCAATTTGTTTAATTGCATATGCTAAATTGGTAAGTGGTGCATTTAATACGCAAGCCAACATACTGTAAAGATCCTTGCGGGATGGTAAACTTGCAATAGTTAGCACGGTGTTACCATCAATCAAGTTCTTTTCGTATAATCCTGCTTTCACAGGAATCTTCTTAGCTTCAGGCTTTGCAGTTTCCCGATCTTTTAGTAACTTGGCAAAGTCTTTAAACGCATCAACACTGTCATCATTAACAAAAATGATGGCATTGGCATGTTGTAAAAGTTTTTCATCAACGGGAATTTGTACTTGTTCCAATGCTCGACGTAATAAAGTATTTTTATATACGTGCATAGTAGCATTATGAAGATGCAATTCCTTACGAAGTTGAGTAATTTCTTTTCCAGTTAAAGTCGTATATTCAAACAAAATAAACGATTTAGCGTGGTTTAATGCATTAACAATTTCAGCAACTTCTTGGCGTTTTAATTCTTGTTGTTTACTCATGTTGATATCTTAATTTCACAATATATCAAAATCAATGATTGAATAAATATATCTAAGCAATATTTTTAAAACTTTAATTTAAAGTTCGTTGCTGTCTTTGATATATTGCACTTAAATTTTATATGAAAAATTATTGATTACTATTTTTTTTGTATCGCTTAAATTGTTCGGTGTAATCAGCGTGGTGTTTGAGGTTGGCACAATCACAGTGGACTGCGACAAGATTTGAAGGGTCATTATTTGATTTATTACCGTCAATGTGGTCAACCACTCAACCAAATTGCATATCATTGCGGTTATATAAATCATATTTCATTCTTACTTCATCTTTTTCTTTTATTCTTCCGTCCGGAAATTTGGTACCATTCACAAATTTATCCTTAAAATCAGGATAACAAATGTAGCATACTTTTCATTGGTGCGGATCATCAGTTTCAAAACTGGATGCATTTTTTCAAGCAATGTCTTGCGTTTTCTTATCAGATCAATCCATCATGTTTGTAAACTCCTTTGTGTATTAACATAGTAAATATTTTATTAAATTAAATAAAAAATAAGAACAGGATTTTGCTCTTGTTCTTATTTTTTTGCTGAAGATTAGTAATTATTCGTCTTTATCTTCATCATCGTCTTTACCAACTGTCTTGTTTACTTCAACTGCTGGTAAATTGGATTCATCTTCGTTCATGTGTTCTTCATCAAATTGCTTAAACAAGCAATTGTAAATATCATCATAAACTTTCACGAAGTGGAACGTTATTTTATCTTTAATTTCATCAGGAACATCATCCAAGTACTTTTCGTCATCAATTGGCATAAAGATTTCGTTAATACCACTGCGAAAGGCGGAAATAGTCTTTTCCTTAACTCCCCCAATGATTCCAACTTTACCCCGTAACATGATTTCACCAGTCATCGAAATGGTTGATGGAACCGGACATTTCTTTAAGCAGGATAAAATGGCAGTAACTAAGGTTACTCCCGCACTTGGACCATCTTTTGGAATACCTCCACTTGGCACGTGTACTTGTAGGTCAATCTTGCTAAACATGTTTGGATCAAGGCGGTATTTTTCGGCATTTGATTTAACAAAACCTAACGCAACCTTCACTGATTCATTCATGGTTTCTTTTAAGTTACCAGTGATGGTTAAATTACCTTTACCTTTGTAAGAGGTAACTTCAATTGGAAGTAAATCACCCCCGGCTGAGGTGTATGCCATTCCGTTCACAACTCCTGGTACAGGTTCTTCATCGCGTTTGGTGTAGTTGTACATTTCTTTCTTCAAGTATGCTTTAACTGCATCATTATCAATGACTTGGTGATCAATTTCACCCTTGTTCAAGCGGACAATGAACTTTCGAGCAATTCGTTGGATGAGCCGTTCAAGTTCCCGCACCCCTGCTTCCATGGTGTAAGAACGAATTAAATATTTAATGGCATCATCAGTAAAGGATAATTGTTCAGGAGTTAAATCATATGCATCTAATGTTCTTGGAATTAAATATTCTTTGGCAATCGAAGCTTTTTCATTTTCGGTGTAACTAGATAACCGAATGATTTCCAACCGGTCGTGTAAAGCTTCGGGAATGTTTTCTTCATAGTTAGCAGTGGTAATGAACATTACTTTTGATAAATCGTATTCATCTTCAATGTAGTCATCACTAAAACGGTTATTTTGTTCAGGGTCAAGTACTTCAAGCAAAGCGTTAGCTGGGTCCCCCCCTCGTTCACTATCGTAAGCGGAAAGTTTATCAATTTCATCAAGAATAAATACGGGGTTAACTACGCCCGCTTTCTTCATGCCAGTGATAATTCGACCGGGCATCGAACCCAAGTAAGTGCGTCGGTGTCCTTTGATGGCAGCTTCATCACGCACCCCACCTAGTGATACCTTAACGCATTTCTTGCCTAACGCATTGGCAATACTAAATGCCAAACTGGTTTTACCAACTCCTGGTGGACCTACTAAACAAATAATTGGCGCCTTCGAATTTTGCTTGCGAGTAAATACCGCAAGATATTCTAAAATCCGTTCCTTGACGTTCTTTAGTCCATAGTGACTCTTATTTAAAACTTCTTCAACTTTGGAAATGTCCTTGTTATCAGTTGTTTTTTGTCATCACGGTAAGTTAACTAATCAGTCAATGTAAGATTTAATCATTGAAGATTCTTGCATTTGTGCAGTTTCGTACCGCTTTAATTCGGACAAAATTTTCTTCTTAATGTGTTCTGGATAAGGATTAGATTGAACTTTATCTCTAATTGCATCAACAGAATCTTCACTGCCATCTTCATTTAGTTCATCCCGAATGGCTTTTAATTTTTCACGTAAATAAAATTCCCGTTGTTGTTTGGTTAAATCATTGTTAATTTTGGCATTGATTTCACCATCAACTTTTTTGGAAAAATTACTATCAACCTTGGGCTGTTGTTTATTCTTTTTAATTTTGTTGATTTCGTTATCAAGAATCGAAGTTACTTTTTCCAATCGACTAATCACTGATTGTTCACCAAGTAAGTAGTCACAATCAGCAGTGTTAAAGTTAGCAATTAGTGCAACTTGGTCAACAAACTTAGCAAAGTTTGCTTGACTTTCTAATTGTTTTACTTCATCACTAGTAATTGGATATAAAGTTGGATCTAATTGACTTAATTGTTGCAGTTGGGCAATAATTTTTTCTTTTAGTGCGACATTGCCCCCATCAGTCACATAGCGATTAGTAATCTTGTTGTAATCAGCCATGAAACAATGTTTTTCTTCATCGAATTCGCAATTAGTTAACTTAATGCGGTATTCACCCATTAACTTTAAAGTATATTCTTCATCATTGGCATTAAGTTGCTTGCATTCAGTAATTTTGGCCAACGTACCATATTTATAAAATTGATCAACACTAGTAATATCATCTTGGTTCATGTCAATTTGTGGTACGACAAGAATCATGTCCTTTAATGATTCGCTATCAGCATCATTTGGATCAGGGGTTAAATCTTTGGTTAATTTGATTGCATTAATGCTGATTTCCCGTCCGACTTCAATTTGGACTTCATGTTCAGGAAATACAATGGTATCACGAGTAATTAATACTGGAAGTTTCATCTTTTATCTCTCCTTTAGTTCTAAGGTTTATATAATCTTAGCACATTTAACAAAAGAGTGCTAATTTTTTTAATAAAAATAGCAAACTTTTGGCTAGTTTGCTATTTTATATTTTATATGTTAAATCAATTATTTACTTGTAGATTCAGACTTATTTTCAGTTGCACTACTTTCTTGTTGTTGTTTCTTTGTTAACATGTCAAATAGGAAGTTGTCAACTTTTTCCTTAATAAGGTTAACGCCAAGTTGCATCCGAACATCAGTCTTAATTTCTTCGTTAATTTCTGGCTTCTTGTCAGGATTGTATTTTTCTTCAATTGCTTTCAATTGATTCTTAATGGCTTCTTCATCCATCTTCTTATCAATTTCTTCAGCAGTTACTTTTAGTTTTTCTTGCTTAGCAACTTCGTTAATGTCAAAGTATAACAAAATGTTATTCTTCGCATTTTCTTCGATTTGCTTATTGTGTTCTTCTTTGGTTTGGTGAACAAGTTCTAGGTATTCATCCAAGGTCTTGTTGTAATAAGCCTTTAAGATTTGTTCAGTTTGTTGGTTAATCCGGTCAACTTCTTCTTTTACTAAGAAATCAGGATAATAAGACAAACTACTGTTCTTAATTAGTTGTTCGCTGATTTCTTTCATGGCTTCATCTTTGTAACTTTCAGCGTTTTGCTTTGCTAATTCTTCTTTATAGTGAGCCCGTAGTTTTTCGCCAGTGTCAACATTAGGAATGTTTAAAGTCTTAACAAATTCATCATTATATGTTGGACGGTGAGTTTGTTTAATTTCGTGCAAGTTAATGTGGAAAACAGCATTCTTATCACGGAACTTTTCGTCATATTCATGAGGGAAAGTAACCCGAATGTCTTTTTCTTCCCCTGGCTTCATACCAATAATTTGTTCTTCAAAACCAGGAATGAAGCGGTGCGACCCAATTTCCAAATCAAATGATTTAGCACTGCCACCTTCAAATGGTTTTTCTTCAACTTTACCATCATCACCAACTAATTTACCTTCAAAGTCAAATACTGCAGTGTCCCCGTTTTCAACAGCAGATCCTTCAGCTTTTGGTTCTAATGTAGCATTGCTTTCAATGTCTTGGTTAATGCGTTGTTGAACATCTTGATCAGTAACTTCGCTTGGTTTAACAGTTAATTTCATGGCGTCAAGATTAACAGTTGCAGTTGGAATTAAATCAAAAGAGTAACGAATTTGCAAGTTATCTTCTTTAAAACCTTCTGGGTATGTTTTTGGATCACGGTCAATGAAGAAGTTAGGTTCTTTTTCAGGGTGATCACGGTAATCCTTAACAATTCAGTGTCATCCTTCTGTTGCTAACTTGTTCATTGTTTGGTTTAATTCTTCAGTTGGGTTAATGAACTTTCTTGCTTCTTCAATTGGAGCTTTTCCTTTTCGAAAACCTTTGATTTCAATGTTTTCAGCTAATTTGTGATCAACTGCTTCTTTTGCTTTATTGAATTCTTCTTTATCGAAACTTAAAGTAATTTGGTGAAGATGCTTTTCAGCATCATCTTTTTCTTCAATTATTTTAATCATCTTTGTATTCCTTTCAATAATCAGTATTAATTATAAATAATAATAATAATTTTTGAAATCATTAAATCTTATTTGCGTCCCGGTTTGTTGGGAAGAATAAGATTTGGCGAATGGAATCAGATTGGGTAAATAACATTACCAAACGGTCAATTCCAATGCCAATTCCCCCTGTTGGTGGTAAACCATATTCCATGGCAACAATGAAATCTTTATCGTTTTCATTTGCTTCACTATTACCAAGGTTCTTTTCTTCTAGTTGTTTAGCAAACCGTTCTTTTTGGTCAATTGGGTCATTTAATTCAGCGTATGCATTGGCAAATTCTTTGCCCCCAATGAATAATTCAAACCGGTGCGTTAACCGTGGGTTATTAGCTAACTTCTTTGCTAAGGGAGTGATATCAAGCGGATGATCATAAACAAAAGTTGGATTGATTAGTTTTGCTTCGCAGAATGCTTCAAAGAATAAGCTAACGATATGACCTCACGTCCGTTCGTGTGGTTGCATGGTAATATGATGTTCATCTGCTAAGGCAATGGCTTGTTCATCCGATAGATTAGTAAAGTCAAGGTTGGTATATTTTTTAATGCAATCAAGCATGCTAATTGCTTCAAATGGTTTAGTTAAGTCAATGTCATACGTGCGGAATTTTACACTAGTAATGTGATTAAGTTCACTAATTTTGTGAAATAATCCTTCACACAAATTCATCATGTCTTTTAAATCACTATATGCACTGTATGCTTCCATGCTGGTAAATTCAGGGTTATGAACGGGGTCAATTCCTTCGTTACGAAAAATCCGCCCAATTTCAAAAACTTTTTCAAATTGGCCCACAATAATTTTCTTTAATGGTAATTCGGTTGCAATCCGTAAGTATAAATTCCGGTTTAAAGTATTGTGTTTAGTAATAAATGGTCTTGCTGATGCACCCCCAATACATTCTTGCAAAATTGGAGTTTCTACTTCAATATAGCCATCATTTTCCATGTAATTACGAATTTGAGAAATAATTTTGGAACGTAAAATAAACCGGTCCCGGGAATCTTTATTCATGATTAAATCAAGATAGCGGTTGCGAATCTTAATTTCTTCATTAACTAATCCGTGTCATTTTTCTGGTAATGGTCTTAATGCTTTACTAATAATCTTAAAGGATTTAATGCGAATGGTTAATTCTCCCGTCATCGTCTTCATTGGATAACCAGTGATTTCGATATAATCACCAATGTCTAATAAAGATTTAAAAATATGAAAGGCATCGGGATCAAATTCCTTTTTATAAATGTAAAATTGTAATTGACCACTAAAATCTTGCAATTGACCAAAAGTTTGACGAATACCCATCACTTTTCCCGCTACTACTTCTTCGAAATCTTTCCCAATTTCTTGTAATTGTTCGTGGGTATAATTTTGGTATTTATTGCGAAATTCTTGCAACGTGCAAGTGCGATTAACTTTAGTAATTAAGAATGGATCTAATTTTAAATCTTTTAATGCTTGCAAGTGTTTTAAACGGTTGACTTGTTGGTCATTCATTTTGTCGCTATTTAAATCACTTTGATCAACAGATTGTTGTTCACTTGATGTTTTTTGTTCTTCCATAATTTCTATTTTTATTTTTTTAATGTCTAATAAAAAAAATAATCAGGGGTTTGACCTGATTATTTTATTTAAAGATGAGTAAAATCCTAGAATTTTACCTTGACTGCAGGTCCCATTGTTGGTACCACGACAACGCTTTGAATAAAGTCCCCTTTAACCGTGCTTGGGCGACGGGTGCGAATGGTTTCAATCATGAACTTGATGTTTTGTGCTAATTGTTCATCAGTAAATGAAATTTGACCAATTGGACAGTGAATGATTCCATAAGAATCAGTGCGGTATTCAAAACGTCCTTTTTTAAAGGATTTAGCAGTGCCAATAATATCGGTCGTTACGGTTTGCGTCTTAGGGTTTGGCATTAAACCACGTGGTCCTAAGATTTTACCAAGTTTGGATAATTCAGGCATGAATTTAGGAGTAGTAATAATTAAATCAAAGTCTAATCAACCTTGTTTAATCTTGTCAATTAATTCTTTACCACCTAAATAATCAATTCCTGCTTCTTTAGCATCTTCTTTACTTACGTTATCAGCTAGTGCAACAATCCGAACTTGTTTACCTGTACCGTTTGGTAAGGAAATGGTTCCTCTTAATTGTTGTTCAGCTTTGGTTGTATCCAAGTTTAATTTAATGGCAATATTAATTGGACCTTGGAACTTTGCATAAGATACTTTCTTAACAATGCCAGCAGCTTCATCAGCAAGATAGACTTTAAGAGGGTCATATAATGCAATGGCAGCTTTCATTTTCTTTCCAACGTGCTTACTCATGATTATTTACCTTCCTTTCCTGCTGCATTAGCAACTGGTTGTGCTTTTGCATCCTTATTTTGATCTAAACCTTCCACGGTAATTCCCATGTTTCTTGCTGTACCAGCAATCATGCGAACAGCAGCTTCTTCATCAGTCGTGTTTAGATCTTTCATCTTTGCTCTTGCAATTTGCAATGCTTGGTCGTGGGTAATTGAAGCGACATGATCAGTCTTTGGATTCTTCGCTCCTTTTTGGACCTTGGCTGCTTCCTTAATTAAAATGGAAGCAGGAGTTGTTTTAATAACGTAATCGAAGGACTTATCAGAGTACGCAGTAATTCAAACTGCAACTACCTTGCCGTTTTGATCCTTCGTCGCATCGTTAAATTGTTTAGTAAACAATGCCATGTTAATTCCAACGGACGCTAATGCTGGTCCGGGTTTAGCTTGTCCACCAATTAGGTTTAACTTTGCATAACGGGTAATTGTTTTCTTTGCAGCCACAAGCAACACCTCCATGTTCTTTATGTAGTTTAACGTCAAAACCATTTGGTTTTGGCTTCTACGTGCTACAACTTTTAATATATGTAGTAATTATATTTAATTTTTAATTCTTTGAAACATTATCTTGGGCCAAAGCAATTTTACTAGGATTAGCAGTTGCTTTTTGATCTTTAGTTGCATCAACGTGTTTTTTAACGTGCAAAGTGATAATTCCCACGGTCAAATCATAACCTAGTGATGCACACCGTTCGTTTAAAAGGTTAATGACTTCAGGGGAATCACCAACATACACATATTTCTTTTTATCAACATCATAAAAATGCACATGAATTTTTTCGTTAAGCACGTTTAGTTCAAACGCAACTTCATTTTCAGCAAAATTGTAATATCCCATGATGATGCCTAAGTCATTTAAAAGGGCCAAATTATTATAAATGGATGCAACCGTAATTTTGATTGATGCATTTTTTAAATGTTCTCTAATACCATTAATGGTATGCGAATGATGACATCCGCGAAGAAGCACATCAATAATCGCTCTTCTTGCATCAGTGACTCTTAAATGATTTTGGGCAAACATGTCCCAAATTTTTTGTTTAATAATTTTCTTATCTTCTACTTTAATGTTCATTTTTTATCCAATCGTCAAATTTTGTATTTTTTATCATCGCAATCTCTTCCTTGTATGGCATGATGCCATTCACAGCAGGAGTTTCTAAAATTTTGATGACATGGTTAGTTAAAGGATGTCATGCTCATTTTACTAAGGTATCAAATCCAATTTGACCATAGCCAATGTTTGCGTGACGGTCCTTGTGGGATTTCATCCCATTTTTTGAATCGTTTAAGTGAATTACTTTTAAGTATGGTAAACCAATGGCATTATTAAAGTCAGTTAAAACATTATCAATGTCATTTACATCATATCCAGCATCCCAAATGTGGCATGTATCAATACATACCCCAATTTTCGTGCGGTCATTTATTTGCACAATGATGCGGTTAATGTTGGTAAAGGTGCTAGCAATATCAGTGCCAAGCCCCGCCATGGTTTCTAAACAAATGCAAATATCAACATTGTCCCCCAATGCTTTTAGTACTTCATTAAGGACAAAGGCACAGTTTTTAATTCCAGTTTGTAAATCAGCATCCATGTATTTCCCTGGATGTAAGACATAATACTTAATCCCCATTTGGGTCGTTCTTAAAATGTCTTGGTACAAAAAGTTAATGCAAAACCGTTGCTTTTGTTGATCACTGGTAGCAGGATTAATAATATATGGGCAGTGCACAACAAGATTATGCATGCTATATCCTTGCTTCAGTCATAATTCTTGACCTTGAGTTAAATTTAATTTATCTAATGGTATACGGGTCGTACTTTGTGGTGGCCCGGTAAAAACCATGAAAGCATTTTCCCCAAATACAATGGCAGTATGCACTGTTTGCAAAAAATAATGAGGTGCACTCATTGGTAAGTGGGAACCAAGTAACAAATCATATGGTTGATTTGACGTTTCTTGCTTCATAGTGTTTCCTCCTTGTTTTTATTATTAATATCATTCTAAATAAAAATGAAGAATGTATTATATAAAAAATGAAAAATACTTTGTCAGTATTTTCCCGAATTGCAAGTTCAAGTGCAACACTTGTATTTCGAGAAAATTATACAAGAAATAGGAGAATTTTTACTCCTATTTTTTTATTTCATCAAAAATTTGATTGCTTGATTTTCAATTAAACATTTGGCGTGGCATGTTG
>JAGCPI010000027.1 GCA_017645255.1 bacterium | reverse complement strand
GCAATTGCTGATTATATTTATTACTACAACAATGTACGGATTCAAAAAAAATTGAACTGGATGACACCAGTTCAATATAAAAATCAATTATAATAAAAACACGAAATTTGAATTTTTGTCCAAATTTCATGTCCTAGTTTAAATTTTGTTCACCTACCACAAATGTTAATTGATAATTTAATTATTAATAAGTTAATTATGCACTAATTTTAGTTTCATTAAAAATGTGCACATAATGATCATGAATAATGTACTTTATTAATTTAAGTTCACTAAATTTTTTCTTTGGTTTTTCTAACTTAAAAATTAAGAAATAAATAATAGTAATAAACATGCAAGTATTAGCAAATAATGCTGGTGCACTCTGCACTCAAAGTAATAACCACATGTTTACATTATCAATTGGATTAGTTAATGCTAACGTAGGATCATGAAGAGGATAAATTTGGCTTTGAGCTAAACTTGCTAATACATATAAGAAAATTAATCCCACAAAGATGGTGCGGAAAATGTTAACCGTAATTCCTCACATGTAGCGTTTGGAAATACTACATAGCGTATACACCATGTTAGTCATTCCAGTAATTGGCAACACTGCTAGACAAATTACCATGAATTTCTTACTACAATCATAAATCTTTTGGTCTAATAAGTTAGCATGTGGATTATATAATTGGAACATCTTTAGAAAAGCATTGGTGACCGGAGTGCAATATCCAACAATCAAAATAATAATAACCCCGTAAACTGCAACAAGAAAAACGGTAATTAAAATTACATAACGAATCGTCTTATAGTTTTTAATTCCGTAGTTAAAGGAAACAATTGAAGATACTGCTGGTAATAAGTTAACAACCGGACCAGAAAAGAAAGTAAAGATGGAACTCATTGCTCCAATAATTGAAACAAAGAACAAACTACCTAAGGCGGGGAATAACTTAGCAGTAGTTAATACTACTTCCGCAATAAATAGCACGTTAAAGATCATAAATCCCACGGCTTTAATTGCTATGGCACTACCTAAGAACAATAATTCTTTAATGGTAATTCAATCAATGATAACATTCTTGAACCACAAATCCCGCAAGCAAACATAAATGGTGCCTTTGTGGTGTAAATATTCAGCTTGACATACTAAAACTAAAATACATGCAAAATATGCTAAGCCATTACCAATGGCAGCACTTGCCATACCTAAATCAGCAAATTGAATCAAAATATAGTCTAGCACAATATCAATGACAATAGAAGCAATAAAAATAATCGCAATTAAAATTCCTTTGCCATAGTTACGCATTAAGTTTAAGTAACTATTAACAATATTAACTAAGAATAAGAAAATAGCAGTAATAAGAATGTAGATTTCTGATCAACTAATAGCATTTCGTCCTACTAAATGGTAATAAATACTATAAGTATTAGCAATCGTCAAATTATTTTGACTAATCATAAAGGTTTTTACGCTAATACTTGTTGCATGGTAAGTAAGTGCGGTATTTAATGCATTAGTATACATTCCATCCCTATACGTAAGAAAGACTAATTGATGGTTAACTAAAGTAAAGTAATATAATCCCCCCGTGATGTTATGCACATCACTAGCATTAATGGTTTCTTGCAAAGCAGTATCAATCATGCCAGGAATGACTAAATATCCAATTAAGATTAAGATTAAACTAGAAATAAGAGTAACTAATAATGACACATAAAAACCATTTTGTCAAATCTTAATTTGCATTAAGTAATTGTTTTGGCTAATCTTTTTGGAAAGCAACATGTTAAAACCAGGTAATACTGCAATTGGTAAGGAAGAAATCAAGTACATGAACGGAGCAATTAGTGACATCGCAACCCGAACCGTACTTGCTGCATCATAAAAGTGTACGTTATTGCAAATGGCTAAATATTTTAAAAATGCCTCATAATTACTAGCACTTTGACTGATTTCATTTTGCAATGCTTGGTTATGAATGTTGCTAAAAATGTCTTGAACAAAGTGTTGGTGTTCAATAAACAAGTGATAGAAGGAATAATCAACGGTAGTTGGCATGTAATTAACTACTAAAAAATAGTTTATAAAGATGAAGAATGCTAATGAAAATTGCATGAAGAATGCAGGCAAAATAACTTTCAGCATTCCCTTGCGGAATCTCCTTTTTCCTTCCTTATCAAGCGTCGCAACTGGGTGATGTGATTTTGTTAACATATTTTTTTATTATACATATTTAAAAAACTAAAATTGAAATAACTTACCAAAAAAGCCATTATTTTAAATAAAAATAAAAATTAGGCAACACCAAATTGCCTAATTTTTTATGTTATTACTTAATGATTAATTAAAGAATATCAAGGTTAGCATTAATAGTTTTCTTAATGGAGTCTAAATCCATGTTTAACATTTTGTTTGCTAAACTTTCAGGAGCTTGGAATAAGAATCCATTAAAGTTCATTTTAACTACTTTAATGTTAATGTTATTTTCAAAAAGATATTGTTCAATGTCAGTACCCAAAGTATCTGCGCCATTAACCCGTTCATAAACAATGATGGTGCTAAACTTTTGACTGCTTAATCAACGTAACCACTTTTGATCATAGCCAGTAATAAACATTGCGTTTACAAAACTAACATTCCTATAATCTTTTAAAGCATCATAAATACCTAAATAAGTTGGACCATATGAAATAAAGCAAACTTGATTATCATTATCATGGTTCAAAATTTGTCATTGCTTATATTCAATTGGTAAACTATTAACATGATTAATTACTTGACTAGAAGCATTTGCTTGACCATAATCATAACGAACTGCAAATAGTTGGTTTGGATTAACGTCAATTGATAAATTAATTAACGCACTGTTTTGGTGATTAGTCATTCCACTTGTAACAATACAATTAGGAATTGATTTAAGCATTCCTAAATCAAATAATCCACTATGACTTGTACCACTAGATGTATTAATGTCAGCACCATTTAACATTAAAGTCACCCCTAAATCTTGCCGAGCAACATCATGCCAGATTTGGTCATAAGTTCGTAAAATAAAGGTAGCAGAAGTAGCAAGAATTGGCCGGTAATTATGCATGGAAGCAATTCCTGCGGCAATTGTCATGGCACTTTCTTCTTGCATGCCTAAATCAACAAAGTAATCAGGAAGGGCATTTTTTAAACCACGAAGTCCCAAGTAATCAGTAATGCTAGGACTTACAATCATATAATCTTGTTTAGTCTTGCTGCGGTTCATTAATTGTTGGGCAATATAACTACCAGTTGCATTTGGATCAGCAGCGTGATTAACACCAAGTTGGGTATAGTGATATGTACCATCGGTATCTTGAATATAACCCCAACCTTTAGTAGTTTTAACATGAACAATCACCGATTTATTTTTGGTTTGCTTAATGTATTTTGCAGAATTAAACGCATCAATTAACGCTTTAAAGTCGTGCCCATCAACCACCCCAATATATTCATATCCAAGTTCAGTAAAAATGTTTTGTTTATTATCAGTAGCTTTTTGTAAAGCAACTAAAGCATTGTGCAATCCGCCAATATTTGGAGCAATTGACATGTTATTATCGTTAAGAATAATAATCATTGGGGCATTTAATGCGGCATTAGCTTCTAATGCTTCTAAAGACATCCCGTTAGCTAAACTAGCATCCCCAATGATGTCAACAACTGCGTGATCATTTCGGTGAGCAGGTGGAACTCCTAAATATTTACCAGTAGCAGCACTTAAACTTGTACCACTATGTCCCGCACTTCATTTATCATAAACTGATTCATTGGGGCTTTGAAACCCATAAATTCCCCCAAAGAGCTTGATGGTATTCATGCGGTCTAATCGTCCAGTTAGCATCTTGTAAATATATGCTTGGTGGCCAATATCAAAAACGATTTGATCTTCTTTGGGATCAAAACAATATAACAAAGCAATGGTTAAATGAATGACTCCTAAATTACTAGAAACATGCATGGAGCGAATTTTAGCCAAATTAACCATGGTATTTAATAGTTCATTAGCTAAACTATTCATTTGATCAATGCTTAATTTTTTAATGTCTTGGGGCAAATTTAAGTTATGTAATAAATCCCCATTAGTTGAAATAGTAGTTTCTTTTAATTCTTCCATTGTAATTTTCCTTCTTTTTTATTAATTATTATTGATTAGTAAATTCTTTAATATTCATTAGCACATGCTTATCATCCATGTGCACTAATTCATCCACTTCTTGATTAGTTCCTTGGAACAAAAAACCATGGTAGTTCATTTTAACAATTTTGACATCTTTAATTCCTTGTTCAAAGAAATAAGATTCAAGGTCACTACCCAAGGTGTTTTCATCATCAATTCGTTCGTAAACAATAATGGTGTGAAAATGTTTAGCTATCAGTCAATCAAGGTATTGTTTTTTATAATTATTAATAAACAAAGCATTCACAATTGATAAATTAGCAATTGTCTTAATTTTTTCATAAAGATGTAAGAATGAAGGACCATAGCTAATAAAACAAACTTCATTGTCCTTTTTATCTTGCAAGATTTGCCAGTTCCCAAATTCAACCGGGAATTGATTAATTTCATTAATTGTATCACTATTAGCATTGTCTTGCTTTTGGGCAAAACGAATGCTAAAAATCTGATTGGGATTTAAATCTAATGACATTTGCAATAATTTTCAATTTTGTTCATTTGTCATTCCCGTAGTAATAATGGTGTTAGGAATGCTTTTTAACATGCTGACATCAAAAATACCATTATGACTTGTACCATTACCAGCACTGATGTTACATCCATCTAATAACAACGTCATCCCTAAATTCAAGCGTGAAGCATCATGTCATAATTGATCATACGTTCGTAATAAGAAAGTAGAATACGTAGCAACAATCGGACGGAATTGGTGCATTGAAGCAATTCCAGCTGCAATCGTGATTGCATTTTCTTCTTGAATTCCTAAATCAACAAAATAAGCTGGCAATTGCTTTTTAATTTCGTTTAAACCAATCCGATAAGTCATGCTTGGACTAACAATCATAAAGTCCTTTTTGCTAGCAAATCTTTTGGTTAATTGGGTTGCTAAATAATACCCAGTCGAAAAAGGAATGCTTTGGTTGCTATCAACACCATAACTATACGTATGATAACTACCATCAGTATCTTTGACAAAGCCATTTCCTTTAATGGTTTTGACGTGGACAATTACTGATTGATGTTGATCATGCTGAATTTGCTTTGCTTGATTAAAAGCAGTAATTAACGCACTAATATCATGACCATCAACTACCCCAATGTATTTATATCCTAAATCGGTAAAGAAATTCTTTTGCACATTATTATGAGTTGCTAAATTAACTAATAATTGGTGCATTCCTCCTTCAGCTGGACTAATTGACATATCATTATCATTAATAACAATAATAACGGGTGCTTTAAGTGCAACATTACTTTCAAGTGCTTCTAATGACATCGCACTAATAATGCTACCGTCCCCAATAATTCCTACGACGTATTTATTTGCTTTTTCAGCACTGCTCATTCCTAAATACATTCCCGTAATTGCACTTAAGCTAGTACTTGCATGCCCAGCACTTCACTTATCATATGGGGATTCACTAGGGTTTTGAAAGCCACCAATTCCTTGGTATTCCTTAATAGTGTGCATTTGGTCTAAACGCCCAGTTAACATCTTGTAGATGTATGCTTGGTGGCCAATATCAAACACAATCTGGTCAGTAAGGGGATTAAAGCACCTAATTAACGCAATCGTTAATTCGATGACCCCTAAATTACTTGAAAAATGAACATTGTGAATTTTACTTAAATCGATCATTTCTCCCCTTAATTCTAAAGCAACTTGCTTTAACTGATCTAAAGTAAGGTGCTTTAAATCGTTGGGTAAATTTAACGTTCTTAGTAAACTATAACTATTATTTATTTGCATGAGTTTGCAACCTTTCTTCATTATTGTTTTTAATTAGGAACATAATTAAAAGGAACAAGGTTATTTAATGCAACGTATAAATCATTAAAATTATCTTTAAACAAAAATTGCATGGCGTGATTATATTGGGCTTGCAATTTTAAACGTAATGCTAAACACAATTCTGGTTCATTCTTAATAAATTGTAATTCTTTAATCCCAAAAAAACCAAAGTCCACTAAGTAATACAAAATGAAGTGATGATAAGTACTTTTTGTAATGCTTTGATCATAATGTTGCCATAATAAGAACAATTGGTTAATGAATGGGATTTTGGTAATTAAATAATAAGTAACTTGTTTTAAATCTAAAATTGCCTTAAATGAACTTAATAATTCCATTAAGTGTTGGTATTGATCATTGTCAATTAATCAATTGATGATATCAACTTTATCATTGACAAAGAAGATGTTGCACAATTCATTAAACTTCGTGAAATTTAAATCAATAAATTGGATAAAACCATTAATCGTGAATTGACGCACACTAATTTCTTTATAACAGGCATAAATAATGAACAAGATGAAGTTAAACGCTTGTTCATCTTGCCCAATAAATTTATATGGTTGTTTAGCTAATTTATCTTTAATTTTTAACGTTAAATTAGCTGGTCAACAAGTATTACTTGTCATCATCTTTTTCAATCATTTGCTTAATAAAATTTAACAATGCAATTGCCATGTTGTATTTCATGCGCATGGGTCCAACCACACTAATTTGCATTTTTGCTCCATCAGGTACTTTTAAATTCGTTGATGCAATCACTAAATCCTTATATTCAGTGTTTGATAAATCATGCCCAAATGTAATGCGAGTTCCCTTTGATTCACTAATGGCAGCTAATTGATCCCAAATACTTGAGTTTTCGAGCAAGTTTAATACTTGTTTAAGTTCATCCACGTTTTGAAATTCTTTTTGCTTTAAAGCATTTTTAGTAGCTACCACGTTAGTTTGGACTTGTTTTAAGCGTTCATCAAAAATCTTCGTAATTACTTCTTGCATGATAAACTCATAGTTCTTTACCTTTGATTTAATGATGTTCGAAATGCTATTAATTTGTTGTGCAATTTCATTGATGGTTAAATCAATGATGCGGTCATTCAAAATGTTAATGCAAATGCTAACGTCATTGATTAAATTATTGGTTACTAATTCAATTTCGTTTTTAATAATGTTCCCATCACTAAAAACTAAAATAAAAATTGCTTTCTTTTCGTTTAATTGAATTAACTCTAACTTCTTGACAATCGCATTGGAATGAACAGTGGTAATAATGGCAGGTAATTGCACGATTTCAGAAATTAATTGCACGGACCGTTCAATAACTAAATTAATGTTTTCATTACGTTGCTTGAAAATATTAAGTAATTTTTCTTTAATGGTTGTTGGTAAGTTATATTCAATTAAATTTTGTTCGTAATACTTAAAACCTTTTGCAGAAGGAATGCGACCAGAGGAAGTATGATTTTTTAATAAATAACCTTTGCGTTCTAACGAAGCCATTACGTTGCGAATGGTAGCAGAAGAACAATCAAGTTGTTTATTATGCTCTAATAAGAAGTTACTGCCAATGGGAATAGCAGTATTAATATATTCTTCAACGATTAACTTTAAGAATAAATTTTCTCGTTCACTTAGTTCCTCGGCCTTGATCAATTGATGATTTTTTTCTTGAGCATTTTCAGGTTGGTTATTACATTTCTTCATATGCTTTAATTCCCAGCATTGCTAAACCATTGCGTAAAATAATGCGGGTCGCATACAAAATATGCAAAATGCTTAAGCGAATGCTATCATCTTGTATCTTGGTTAAGTTTAAACTATTATAAAATTCATGAACTTTAGTAGCAAGTTCATATAAGTAAGTATTTAAACCTTGAGTTTGTTGGTATTTTGCCATGTGGTGCAATACTTCATCATACTTGCTTAAATATTGTGCAATCGCAATGACACTTGGCTCGTTTAAATCAGCATACTTAAAATCTTTGTTTAATACAAATGAATGCTTTTTAAAGATGCTAAATAAGCGGGCACAGGCATATTCAACATAAAACAATGGGTTATCATTATCATGCTTAGTAATCTTATTAACATCAATTGTTTTATGGGTGTTAGTTTTAAAGGAAGTGCAAATTCATTTCAATTCATCTTTACCAATGGCACTTACTAAATCATCTAAAGTTAAACTAGTACCAGCCCGTTTTGATAATTTAAATTCTTGGCCATCTTTTTCTAATTTCATGACTTGTAAGCAAATCACTTCAAATGTTTGCTTAAATCCAAGCATTTTTAGAGCAATCTTTAAGCGGGGAATATATCCATCATGATCCATTCCTCAAATATTGTAGTAATAATCAAAGCCCCGTAAAATCTTATTCACATGCAGTGCAATATCAGGTACTAAATAGGTATAAAGACCATTCGAGCGTTGTAAAACGCGGTCTTTATCATCTCCATAAGCAGTTGATTTAAGTCATAATGCACCATCTTTTTCATAAGTTTGACCTAATTTCTTTAAATCAGCAATCACTTTATCAACTTCTTTTGCTTCGTACAATTGCTTTTCACTCGTTCATAAATCAAAATTGACATCAATTTTTTGCAAGTCTAATTGAATTTGCTTAAGCATGAAGTCTTTGGCAAACAACTTAATCTTTTCGTTAATTTGTTGATCACTTATTCCATCATCAGTATATGCTGCATTTACAAATTCAGCCCCATCTTTTGCTTTTAAAGCATTGGCACAGTCAATGATTTCTTCACCGTGATAAGCATCTATAGGAAGTTCAAGGTTCTTGCCAAATAAATTTAAATACCTAATTAAAACTGATAAAGCAAGTAAATCAATTTGGTGTCCTGCATCATTAATGTAAAATTCTTTTTGCACGTAATAACCAAGTTGGATAAAGCAATTAACTAATGCTTGACCAAAAATAGCAGCATAAGCATGTGCTAAATGTAATTTACCCGTTGGGTTAGCTGAAACAAATTCAATGTTAATTTTTTGGCCGTTATGGTCATAAGTTGGATATAAACCATCTTGCAAAATAATCTTTTTGATAAGATCATAATCAATGGCATTCTTTAAATAAAAATTAACAAAACCAGGAGCAGCAAATTCAATGTTTTTATACGTTTCAGGGTGGTGTTTAATTAAAAAAGTAATCAATTCCTTTGCAATTTCTTTGGGGTCTTTTTTTAATTGTTTTGCGTATACAAAACACAAATTGGTACTAAAGTCCCCAAAGTCATGATTTTTGTTTAAATTAATAGTGTAATTTAACGTTGGATAGGATGCATTTTTAATAAATTCATCCAAATGTTTTTTTATAATTTCATCCATAAATATTTATATAAAATGTATATCAAATTAATTATATTTTAATACCAATGTCTTTTAAAAAAGTAAGTGCGTGATTCAAAGTCCATAAATTAATGACAGCGTTTATGGCATTATGCGTCGTGGGAATTATCGTCATTCCTCCGTGCGTAGTTTATGGGCTTAAAGATCGTGAAAATAATAACAATAACTCAACCAACCAAACCAATCCTGATCACTATGCTTCTGCTAGTGCAGTTAGCATTGTGCTACCAACTAATTCTAATTACATTAACATGTTTGCAAAAAACGTTGATTTACCTGCCTTATTATCATCAATTCCAAGTGGCAGTAAAATCAACGGTAATACCATTAATAGTAATAATTACGAATTATTTAATTTTAACGAAGCGAAGTGACGTTTTCTATTATCTGATGTTACTCCAACATACAATGACGGCGAAATTAAAATTAGTGGGATTGTTGCATCCAATGGTAAAACTTTACCTGATATTACCATTGTTTCATTTTTAACTCAAAATACTTCAAGTGATTATTACTCAATTGCTTATAGTGAAGCAATTTACAAAGACAATTCCCAAGGTGATAATCCAAATATTAATCCTTCTTCATTATACAGTTACCAATATACCATTCTTGATATCATCCAATTACTTGGTGAAAGTAGCACCAAGATTTATGGATATAATGAAACCCAATGAGCTTCCATTTTGCAAAACGCTTCCATTCAATACCAAGAAGGTGACATTGTTTTATCAAACTTAATGTATAACAATGCTAGTTTGCAATCAGTGGAAATTACTGGATTTACAAGCAATAATGATCTTGATATCGAAACCATGCTTACTGATTTTGGAGCAAGCAAATTATCAAACAATTTATCAAATATTTATCCATTGCAATATCCATTAGTTGGTTATGATGTAGCAAGTAGCATTCCAAATGCGGACGGAATTACCACTAACCAAAGTACAATTGTTAAAAGTATGCAAGAATTTAATTTAGCTAACTTACTTGCTAACTCTTATCAATGTCCAGATAATCCGGCATTTGAACCCCAAGTCCAATATAATACCACCAAAGATGGCAAAACTGTTTATGGTATTACTACTTTTAATTATGTAAAAAATATCCAATTCTGAAATAGTTATTTAGCAAATAATAATAATAGCAATATCACTAATTATCTAAATGCGTACAATAATGGCAATACTAATAATTTAAAAATTACTTCCTATACGATTCCAAGTGGAGCAAATAAATATACCTATTATGCGGGATTGCCAAGTGCAAGTGATGGATATGAAAAAATTAACTACAATGATAATTTCTATAATGATGTAACTTACTTTGGGGATGGAGATGGTTACATCGGTTTACAAGGTTATACCATGGCTAGCACGTTTACCCTTGATCTTGGAGATGGAGCAAAAACTTATAGTTTTAATAACATTGAATACCCTGACATTGAAATTAGTGGCTTTAACAGTTATTTACAAAATAGTACTACCAATAACATTACCATTGATTTAAATTTAGCTAACCTCAATAACAGTACGATTGCTAAAGCATTAGCAAAAGTTTATCCATGGCAATTTGCCACTTTATCCACAGGAATTGATGGGATAAAAATTGATAACCAATCCATCAATTTGTATTGGTTATTAAAAGACAGTGGTTTTAATTTATCAAACTTATATTTTACTTATAAGAATACTTGAAATTGAGATTTAAGTTATGCTAGCACTAATTTAACGAGTTTATTACAAGGAAGTAGCACTAGTTCTTCTAGTAGTTCTTCTTCCTCTTCATCATCGTCTAGTTCATCTTCATCAAGTTCTAGTACTACTTCTTCCAACCCCGGAGAACTCATCATTAATGACTTAAATGTGTATGCCCAAGGGCAAACCAACAATGTGCAAACAATTGCTATTCAATTTTCGGGTTTAGCATCCTTTAATGACTATTATCAATTACCAAGTAAAGATACGGTTAATAATTATTCATTAAGCACTAGTAACTTAATTAGTTATTTAAATGCGGGAGATATTCTTGGTAATGAAGCATGGACAGCAAGCAATCTTAAAGATAGTAGTATTTATGCACTAGGACAAACAAATAATTACTATACTCCTACCAATAATTTGTATACGTATAACACTACAGTGCAAAATTGTATCGCCATTGAATTTGCGAAGAACTCGTTAGTTAGTTATAATGGGCAAAATAATGATGCAAGCAATGAAAATCAAATTCCGGGATATTACTTAAAACAAACTATCAGTGCCCGCAATTATCCATCAATTTACATCACAGGTTTTACCAATAGTAATTTAAGTACTTTAGCAACTAGTGATTTAACTCCAACGATTAATTGAAATAACATCCAAAGTTATGTGAAAAGTAATGAAATTGATTACTATGCTTACGCAAGTAATCCAAGCAATTACTTTAATGATACCAACGGATTAAAATACAGTACTGTTTCGTTAAATAATGAATTAATTATTAATCCAATTACAGCCCAAAATAATAATATTAGTTGGTTTTATAATTACATTTACTTAACAAGTAAGAGTAATAATTAATCATGCAAACTAAATGATGAAATAAATTTGTCAGTTGGTATCACCAATTAAGCACGAAAAAGAAGGTCTTTTTTTACTTATGAATTTTTATTCCGCTTTTTATTGTGTTATTAGTAGCTTGTTTATGTGGAACGACAGTTACTTCATACAAAAAGGATTTTAGTGCTACTAATAACCAAGTAACAACCATTAACGCAAACTTTGACCAAGTTTTTAGTTTTAATAAGCAAACTGATGATTACAACTTAAATAACCAAGGAATTGCTAATTTGCTTGCACAGGTTGCAATTAAAAAAGATTATCCTAGTGGTCAAGATGCCAATAGTTGATTACCATATTTAAAAAATAATGATTACATGCTTTATTTAGATGCAAGTGATCCATACAGTATTGGGGTTAATCAAGCATACATTCAATTAATTAACTTGCTTCCAAGTGCGAAAGTTGCTGTGAATGAATTAGGGCAATATGATGTTAATTATGTAGCTGAATCAAGCAAAGACAAATACTTTAATGGTAATAGTAATGAAGGATTACCATCATTCTATAATGATGCTTATTTAAGCTTAAATCAATCCTTGTTTACTAATAATGGAACTGGATGAACTTATACCTTAGTATTAACCCAATTGCAATTACTAAGAAACCAATACCCAGATGTTGATATTACTTTAACTAACGTTCCCATCAATTTAAATAATAATTAATCATAAAAATGCGAGGTAAAGCCTTGCATTTTTTTATGTCACTAGGTTTAAAAATATTTCTTAATTTTTATTAACATTAAATGAAATAAAAATAGAAGCAACTTAGTGCTTCTATCCCGAATTGCAAGTTCAAGTGCAACACTTGTATTTCGAGAAAATTATACAAGAAATAGGAGAATTTTTACTCCTATTTTTTTATTTCATCAAAAATTTGATTGCTTGATTTTCAATT
>JAGCPI010000007.1 GCA_017645255.1 bacterium | reverse complement strand
TGCATCTACTAGTTCAGAAGCAGATGCAAAATCTGCAAATTCAACAACCCCCGGATTAGAAATTCGGAAGTTAGTTAGTGCTTCAGTTTTATTAGACGCTGGAGTACAAATTGGATTATCCACCAAGCGGTGAAATCCAAAAATGAAATCCTTCATTTATAAGAAGCATGCCAACAATTTTAACAACAATTCCAACTACGTAATTGATTTAACTAAGATTGTTGTCTTTTTAGACCAAGCATATAAATTCTTAACTCACATTGTTAAGAATGGTGGTTCAGTTCTTTTTGTATGTACTAAAAAGAACCAAATCATTCGGGACATGGTTCGAGATGAAGCAAAACGGGTTGATTCCAGCTATGTAAACCAACGGTGATTAGGTGGTACAATTACCAACTTTGCAACCATTAGTAACTCAATTAAGAAATTAAACAAGCTTGTTGCTTTACAAAAATTTGGTGAAATTGATAAGTACACCAAGAAGGAACAAGTAGAAAAGTTACGGGAAATTGAAAAGTTAAACAAATTTGTTGGTGGTATTCGCAATATGAGCACTTTACCACAAGCAATTGTTGTCATCGATCCAGTTGCTGACCAAAATGCAGTTAAAGAAGCAAAGAAGAAAAAAATTCCAGTTGTTGCATTAGCTAACACCAATGCTGATCCAACTGATATCGATTTCATTGTTCCATGTAACAACGTTTCCTTACGTTCGTTAACTTTAATGGTTACCATTTTAGCTGATGCGATTGCTGAAGCAAAAGGTGAACCAACCAAGTTTGTTGGTAAGGAAGATAGTGAAATCGTATTACCAGAAGTTCAAAAGCGGACAACCAATTTAAATAACATGGTTGTTCACAAGACATACACCAAATATACTGATAAAGCTAAAGACGGTAACAAAGAAGTCGTAAAAATTGAAAAAACTGTAGCAGAAGATAAAGCTACTGGTGCTAAAGAAAAAGAAATTGTTACTGTTCGCACTGAAGAACCAAAAGATACAAAAAAGGAATAAAAGAAGATGGAAGTAGATAAGAAAGTTCTTGTTCAATTACGCAATGCAACATTCGCTGGTTTTGCTGATTGTAGAGATGCATTATTAGCTACTAAAAACGATTTTGATGCTGCAGTTAAATGACTAAAGGAAAAAGGAAAGATTAAAGCAGCTAAGAAGCAAGGTGCAATTGCTGCTGATGGAGTAGTAATGGCATATGGTAAAAATGACCATATGATTGCTTTAATCGAAGTTAATTCCCAAACTGACTTTGTAGCTAAGAATGAAAATTTCTTAAATTGTGTAAATGCTTTATTAAATTTAATTCTTGAAAACAAACCAGAAGGAATTGATGCATTATTAGCATTAACTTACCCAGGAACTAATGTAACAGTTAATGAAGAATTGACGCAATTAACTGCAAAATTAGGGGAAAAGATTTCCGTTCGTCGTTTTGCAATTATGCAAGCAGAAGGTACCGATTTTGTTGCTGGTTACACCCACGCTAATAAACGGGTAGCAGCCATCGCTACTTTTAGAGGTGAAAATCAACCTGACGTTGTAAAAGCAGTTATGATGAACATTGTTGCTAATAATCCACAAGCAATTGATAAAGATGGTGTTGACAAAGCATGATTAGATCAAGAATACAAGATGCTTCTTGATAAGACCATTGCGGAAAAGAAACCAGAAGCAATTGCGAAGAAGATTGCTGAAGGTCGATTAAACAAGGAATTGGAAGAAATTTGCTTAGTAAGTGAACCACTATTAACTAATCCAGAAGTTAAAGTGGGCCAATACCTAAAAGATCATAACCTTAGCGCATTGAAATTTATCCGTTACGAAGTTGGTGAAGGCATTCAAAAGAAGGAAAGTGACTTCGCTGCTGAAGTAGCTGAACAAATGAATAAATTCAATGGACAAAAATAATCCTCAAACCCGCATTTTATTGAAATTGAGTGGGGAATCATTTAACAGTGGTTCACCTGATAAAATCTTTAGTCCCATTGCTATTGAACACTTAGTTTCACAATTAAATGAACTTTACCAACAACATTACCAAATTGGAATTGTCGTTGGGGGCGGAAACATTTTTCGTGGTAAAGATGGTCTTGCTCATCACATTGACAATCAAGCAGGTGATTTTATTGGGATGATGGCAACTGTGATTAATGGTTTAACATTGCACCAATTTTTAAAACAAGTTCAATTACCATCAAAGGTTTATAGTGCACTTAATATTGAAGGATTAACTAATTCCATTAATTACGAACAAATTAATGAAGATATTAAACATTCAATTTTAATTTTTACTGCTGGAGTAGGTGAACCAAATTTTTCCACTGACTCCGGGGCTGCACTACGAGCCATTGAATTGCATTGTGATTTATTGCTAATGGGCAAAAATGGAGTTGATGGGGTTTATGACCAAGATCCTAATCAATACCCACAAGCCAAGTTTTACCAAAATTTGTCTTTTTTAGAAGCAATTAGTAAAAATTTAAAGGTGATGGATTTAACAGCGTTTGCTTTATGTCAACAAGCCAAGTTGGAAATCCGGGTCTTTAATATTAACTTACCGCATGCAATTGTTGATGTGTTGAACGACCAAATAAAATATACGAAAATAAAGGATTAATTATGTTGGATCAAAATTCATTAAAAAAAGAATTTACTGCTGAAGCAACCCGAGTCATTGATTGACTAAATGCTGAATTTGCCAAGGTGCGCACGGGACGAGCTAATCCAACCGTTTTTTACGGAATTAAAGTTGATAACTATGGAGCAAAAACTCCATTAAATCAATTAGCAAATATTTCCACACCAGAACCACGCAAAATTCTTATTAAACCTTTTGATGCTTCCCAAATTAAAGCAATCGTAGCTGGCATTAATACTGCTAATTTAGGTTATACCCCAGTTGTCAATGGAGACGTAATTACGATTACTGTGCCTCAACCAACCATGGATTTGCGTAAACAAACTGTTAAACAAATCAAGGTAAAAGTTGAAGAAGCAAAAACGAAAATTCGGGATATTCGGCAAAAAGAACACAAAAAAATTCACGCTGATGAATCAGTTAGTGAAGACATCATTCGCAAACTTGATAAGGAATTAGATAATCTTACCAAAGATTGGAATAACCAAATCGATAGTTTATTTAAAGCGAAGGAAAAAGAACTATTAACCATTTAACAAATGGATTTAAATCATAAATTACATATCGCATTCATTGTCGATGGCAACGGCCGATGAGCGAAAGCGAGAAATATGCCTCGTACTTATGGCCATCAGGCTGGAGTAAAACGGTTACAAGAATTAATTACTGGATTAAAAACTAATCCAGAAATTGGGGTATTAAGTTTTTATTTGTTTTCACTTGAAAACTGAAAGCGTGATCCCAAAGAAATTGAATTCTTATTTAAATATTTAGATGATTACGTGAAATCGCACCAACAAGAATTTATTGATAGTAATCTTAAATTCTTTTGGACGGGATTTGAAGATAAATTACCACGGCCAATCATTAATGATTTGCAATCATTAGTTAACAATACTAAAGATCACACGGGACTTATTATTAATTTCGTGTTTAATTATGGTGGTATGCAAGACATTGTACACGCGTGCAACCAAATTCAAAAACTAGATCACGAAGTTGATATGGAAGAATTTAGTTCGTATTTATTAACGAAGAATTTACCCCAAGTTGATTTAATGATTCGAACCAGTGGCGAAGAACGCATTAGCAATTTTTTGCTTTACCAAATCGCATATGCAGAATTTATTTTTGAACCTACTAAATTTCCTGATTATACTTTAGATATTTTTAAACAAAATCTAGCCGAATTTAAAACGCGCGATATTCGTAAGGGAGGATATGGTAATGCCTCTAAAAAATAGACAACGCTTTACTATTTCAAAAATAAAGCATCCCCACCATGATGAATTAGCTGAAGATAAAAAGTATGAATTTCGCACGAATTTAATTAAGCGAATTGCTACTGCAACCCTATTAGTTGGCTTTTTATGCTTATTCTTCTTTTTTGGTGCAAGTAGCATTAACATCTTTGGCTTTAACTTTTTCAATGGATATGTCCAACGAGGTTTTGGTTGAACATTTATTACAATCGGCATGATTATAATGGGTGTAGTTCTTTTTGAACTATACCGGTTGTTCTACAAAGGATGAAAGCATCTATGACCTTTTAGTATTTGGTATGCGGTTGCAATTTGTGTGGCATATGCTCCAACATTCATTTATTATTGCAATTACATGCATTATTGTCACATGGAAATTAGCACGATTACCAAAGACTTTGGTTGATGCCAATTAGTTGGAATCTTTGGTGGAGCATTCTTGCTTTATGTTGGTCAAGGAACCAACTTAAAGAATATTACGTATGGACAATTAACTGCGCACTACGTTGGTTACATTTTAATTGTTTATGCTTTCTTATTCTTTAACATGATCATGCTTCTTCACACTTGATCAGCAATCTTTATCATCTTTGTGCCAGTATTCTTTAATGACACTTTTGCTTACTTTGGTGGTAGTTGGTATGGTAAGCACAAAATGTGAGAAAAAATCAGTCCCCACAAGACTTGAGAAGGAGCTGCTACGGGTGTATGTGCGTGCTTTATTAGCATGTTAATCATCATGGCATTTTACCAATTAGATAACACCAGAGAAGTTAACAACTTCGGAATTACCATTATTAACAATAACATCATGGGTAATTTATTTGGTGCGACTGAAGTAAGTGCGACTGCATACGGTCACAAGTGAGTAGTTTATCTAGTATTATTCTTTTTAGGAATTGCTACGGGAGTAATTGCTATTGGTGGTGACTTATTATTTAGTGCGTTTAAACGTTGACTAAAGATTAAAGATTTCAGCAATTGACTACCAGGTCATGGGGGAATTCTTGACCGCTTAGATTCATTAATCATTGTGATTATTTTCTTTGGTTTATATCAATGTTTTAGTTTCTGTCAAAACAGCACTTTATTCCAACTATTCCCATATCTTCAACACTGAAGCAGTTGAATTTTCTAATTCAAAAATAAATTTATAATAATATATTTAACAATAGATAAGGAGGGAACTTAAATGGCAGTACAACAACGTCGTGTAAGTAAAGCCCGCAAAAATAAAAGACGCAGTCACTTACATCTTGATCCAGTTAGTGTAACAAGATGTGCTCACTGCAACAAGTTAATTTCTTTACATATGGTTTGTCCTTATTGTGGATACTATAAAGGTAAACAAATTATTAACTTTAGTGAAGAATAATTAAATACATTTATCAAAATAAAGAATTGGGTTTACTACCAATTCTTTTTTTATTTATTGCTTTGAATAGCAATTATCATTGTTCTTAAATTTTAAAAACAATTTATGATAAAAAAAGAATGACCTTGTAAGTCATTCTTTTTTCTAATCGATTAGTTATATTGATTTATAAATTTAGTTGATCACCAGTAGTATCAGTATCTTTAGCTACGTTAATATTTTTATCCTTAATGTAGTTAATGTTCTTAATGTTGATTCATTGCATGTCAATGATAGTGCGTTTGTGAGCAGTTAACGCAGGCATTAAGATCATGATGATTAACATAAATGCAAGGAATGCCCAAGATGCTTGCATACATCTTGTTCAAACTAGTAACGTTTGAGTGGAAATTCATCCATGACAGTGAGCAGCTAAATAAGAAGCTGTTACTAACGAGTAACCATTTAAGTTACTTTCAACATTTAATAAAACGTACTCATTACCAGTTGGTTGGTACAATCATTGGTTGGCTTGGTCAACCAATCCTTGTCCTCCACAGGCTACTAGTGGAACTCAAATAATGAAAAAGATGAGAAAGAGCGTAATCAATATTACACGTGTAGTATAATCTCTTGACATGATTTTTGTTACCTTTTGAAATAGTAACTATATATTATTATAAAGAAAAAAAATATATTTATAATATTTCATAATAAAAAAATAATAAAAATTAAGAATGAAAATTTTAGTTCATCACCAGAGGATGGATAAAAACAAACTTGCTTTTATTCATCATCCATATTGGCAAGGATTAAAACAATGAGACCGAATTCTTGCATTGTGTTGTTGTTTATTAACATTTCCTGTTGTCATTTTTACCTTTTATAACATTCACAATGGAATTTGATTTAATTCTTTCCAATACCTTACGATCCAAGGTAATTTAATTTTTTGAACCTTTTTGTTGTTGTATGCTTTTTTGCATAACCGCAAAATTTTTAATAAAGATTACTTCCTTATTTGTGCTGACTCGTATATTCTTTTTGTATTTCTAGGTTTTAACTGTTTATTGTTAAGATCAGATGTAATTCATGCTGAATTTATGAGTGCTGCGGATTGAACTAGCACCGTGTGATATCACATGTTTAGTCCAATTGTTGATTTTGTTTTTACTGGTTTTATATTAGCAAAAACTTCCCATGGAATTCCAAAATTCCAAATAACTGGTTGGGGAATGATTTATATTGCTTACCAAATGGTTTACTTTACGGTGCTGCCATTTATTAGTGGTGCAGTTCGGTATTGAAACAAAGTACAAGCATCTAATTATTTAAATGTTCCAGTAACTAATCATGTTGTAGGGGGAGTTAGTGATTTAATTACGTTTAATGGCCATGGGCACAATTTAATTAGTGTTTCCAACCAAATGCTTAACAGTTTTTCTGGTACGCAACGTACTGAATTTGCCAATGCCATGATTAGTAAATGATTTACTGTTGATCATGAAGCATTTGTGACTCTAAAAAATGGTCAACTAGTATTAGCCCACATGCCTAATACTAGCCAACTTGCTCAAATTTATCATAACATGGGAATTGGTTATGGCACCATTCGCACTATTAGTGCAAACAGTCTTGTTTACTTTCCCCAAAATGTTTTTAGTGTTTATGGTTCATTAACTAATTTAAATAAAAATGTGCATATGTATTCCATAAGCACATTAAATCACGCAACCATCTTACATATCTTTGATGCGATTAACTCCAGTAATTTTGACCCGGATGTTAGCAAGTATAATTTTTATACTAGCACCCCTGGTTCAGGAGCACAATTTGGTGTTTATGTAGGATGTATTATTGCGTATTATATTTTCTTTTGTTGTTGATGAGCAATCGCTCAAGCATGCGAAAAAGCTCATCTAAAGCATCATCATTAAAAGTATTAGTAAGTTTGAATTAATAAATTACCATAATAAATATCTAATGAATGATCGTTTAGTTTAAAACCTAAACGGTCATTTTTTCATCAACTTGGTTTATTACTTAAATCTAAACCTGGGTTAAATAATGATTGATTTTGCTTAAATTTTACTAATTGGTTTGCGGGTAAAGTTTGTTTAATCTTGCTAATTAATTCATCATTAAACTTATTAACATCCTTTCAGGCATCTAATACCATCTTTAAATTAAAAGTATAGTCCGAAATATCAATGCTTAAACTTGGGATGCTAATTGCGTACATAATCATTGAATTACTATCACTATTTCATTGCGAGATAGTAACTTTACCGTCTTCTTTATCTAAAGCAGTAAATTTAGTATTATTGAATTGCTTAATTAAATCACTTACTTTATATTCATTGACTTGGTTAGTTTGCACTGCTAAGTAATTAGCAACTTGTTCACTAAATAAATTAGATAAAGTCGCTAGATCAACTTCTTTTTCTAATTTAGCAATGCTAAATTCCATCACTGGAAATAACACTTTAAACAAGATTTTGAAAATGATGATTGGTTGGTTAGTTTGAGCATCTGTTTCAAGTTGCTTTTGATAAGTAATGTTATCAAAATAAACTCCTTCAACATAACTAGCAATTAAATTGTTAATTGCTTCTTTATCAATTTCTTGTTTAGGGTTAGCAAATCAATTTTGTGCAAGTTCAGTTAATTTATTATAAAAACCAGGGTTGTGCACTGCTGTACTTAATCCTAGGTAGTTGTGAGAATACTTATTACTAATGTACTTGTTTGCTTGGTGTTGTTCGTTATCTTTTACTACGATGTTAAATACTTGGAATGGAGCAGTGTAATCTAAATGTAAATGATAATTACTATTTGCTAAATTTAATTGGTTATGCTTAATGATGAGATTATCAGCAAACACTTTTAACTTTTTATCAAAATCACTACTAGTTAATTCATCATAAGATTGTTGGCACAACATCTTAACAAATTCATCATCTTTGGCTAATAAATCTAAATATTTAGTCATATTCAATGTGATTTGTTTATTGGTTGAGTAAATTTCATGCGAGTTTAAAATGCCATTAACGTTACTAATGTAAATAATTGGGTCAACTTGATTAACTTTTGTCATTACTTTAAATGGGTGTTCTAACACTTGTTGTTTTCAAACTGCATCATATTGTTCCATTGCTAAACTAAAACAATCATTGTTTAGTTGACTATAATCAAAATAATTATCAATTAAGATTTTTTGAAAAGCCGGATCACCAAACACGATTTCGCTAAATTGCATGGTGCTAATATAATTATTAACAAATTTAGCAAATAAACTTGGAATGGAAATTAAATTAGTTGCACTGCATTGCGATAAATTAACTGACTTAATTTCCACCATTAATTGTGGCAATTGGTTATGTTCTTTTCAATTTAAAGTAAAGTTTTCATCAAAACCAAATTCCTTTAGTAATGAAGTTGCATTTTCATTATTTAATTGTTTATTTGTATATAGCGAAACTAACTTATCATTAAATTCATAAGTATGTAAAACTTTGATAATTTGAGTCCGGACTTCTTTTGCTTTTAGTAAGTCATCAATGACATAAGTATTGGTAACGTCATTCTTGATGTATGGATCATAAAAATCCACCATCATTGTGGAATTAGCTTCGTTAATATCACGAATCGTTAATTCAAGTTTATCAAACTTGTGAGCTTTTAAATAATCTTCAAGGCCTTGCTTTCAAAAATTATTCATGTACGCTTGGTCACTGATTTTGCGTAAGGTAATTTTCTTTAAGTTATTAATTAAAGTTTCATTGGTATTCACAAAGTTGGTTAGTAAATCAATTTGTTCTTTCAAATACGACACAAAAGCACTATCAATTTTTAGTAAGTAATGGTATTTAGGATCAACTAACCAATTTATTTGCAAACTATAGCAATTGCTTTGGTAATCAATTCCCACAATACTCATTTTGATTGATTTTTCTTTAATAAAGTGATTGTCATATAACGAGCCAATCAAACTTTCGAGGTGTTGATCATTTACTTGTCCTAAAAAGCACGCAAATTCTTTGGATTTTAAATAATCCATGACTGGGGTTGATTTAAACTTTGCTTCAATATCACTTTCACAGTGTGTTAAGATATCATTTCAGTTATTAAAGCCTTTGATCAAATATTCTTTACTGGTGTCATGGGCTAAAGTTAATTTGAACTTAATCATTCCGACGTCTTCAAAATACTTTAGTACTTCGTATGATTTAAAGTAAGTAGCATCTGTCCCACTTGGCCAGTTAATTTGCATAAAATTAGGCAAACTAAAAATTGGACTCGATGTTTCTTGGACATAATTAGAGTCAGTAATTTTGAAGTTTTTAGCGGTCATTAAATTTAAAATCTTATTTTCTAATTTAATTTGTTTTTTTTCATTATTTTTATCATTGCTTAGTTCATATCAAGGAACGTCATTGCCTAAGCAATAAAAAATCTTCTTTAATAAATTATTCTTCATGTTGTTGTTTGTATGTAATGGCAATCTTCATTAATTTCTTAAATAAATAAGCTAAATCACTTTTGGAAGTATAAGTAGGATCAGCTTGTTCTTGGTTGATTGAAATTGCTAAATTATTTAATCCTTTATCTTTGTATTTTAAACGATAATTGCACAGGATTTGTTCCTTTGCTTTTAGTTGAACAAATAAACCAACTTTTTTTAAATAGTTAATGATGCTAATTTGTTTATCAATTGACTTTTGGGTTTTTACTGCATTAAGCAAATCAAGGTTATCTCACCGTTGCATTAAGTTCATGCTTTGTTTGGTGGCTAAATCACTTTCAAAAGTTAACACTGCTTCGTCAGCATTTAATAACTTTAAGAAGTCAGAAATTTCCTGTGGTTTTTTTAAATAAAAAATTCCATAGTTAGTACGTTGTAAAAACTTAAAGTGACATTTTAAATGGTGCAATAATTTTGTTAAGTCTTGTTTATAATCAAGGTGATTTAACTTTAATTCTAAGTGGTGCGACTTGTTTTTTAAATCACTAACACTTCCTTTATTTAAAAACCATCCTACTAAAAAACAAGTTCATGGTAATGATTGTTTTTTATCATAATTAACTAAATATGACAAGTTATTAGTAATAAAAGCATTTAAATAATTTTCTTTATTAAAACTTACATTAATTTGTTTCGCATTTACTTCAACTTTCATGGTTTTAAACTGTTGCATCATTAGTTGGACAATGAATTTATTAATTAAATTAAGCTTTAAATGAAAAGTTAATTTACTTAAATGCGGGGATTGAAAAAAATAACCAAACATGACGAATTGTTGTTCTGCTTGGTTATATTTTTTCATGATTAGTTCATATTTTACTTTTTTGGTGAAATTATCAATTTCAGTTTTTGGCATTTTTATTGATGTAATCAATTGCATCTAGTGCTGCGGTTGTACCATCACTGGTAGCAGTAGTAATTTGTCGAAATGGATTGGTAGTAACATCCCCAACTGCATATAAACCTGGGACGGAAGTTTGTTTATGTTCATTGGTAATAATTTGTTTGGCTTCATTAAGAATTGGGAAGTTAGTTAAAAATTCGGTGGCAGGATTAAAACCAATGAAAGGAAATAAGCATTCAACAGCTAAAATTTTTTCTTCATTAGTTTCAACATTTTTAATCTTAATTCCCTTTAAGTGTTGATCACCAAGATATTCAGTAATGACATAAGGAGTATAAATTTTAACGTTTGGCTTTTGCTTTAATTCATCAACAATAATTTTATCAGCCCGAAATTCATTGCGGCGGTGAATTAAATATAAAGTTTTCACCATTTTGCACAAATACAAAGATTCTTGCACCGCACTATTGCCCCCACCAGTTACTGCGACATCTTTGTTGGTATACAAACTACCATCACACACCGCACAATAACTAATTCCTTTTCCTTCAAATTCTTTTTCTCTTGCTAAACCTAATTTGCGTTCTTTCATGCCTGTCGCAACAATCACAACCTTACTAAAATAAGTTTGTCCTTCTTTTGTGCTTACGCAAAATAAGTTGTTTTCAAGGTCTTGGGTAATGCTAGTTACTCATCCATACAAATATTGTGCTTTTAAGTTGTTTGCTTGGTTAAGCATATTTAAAGCAAGGTCTGCTCCATTAATGGTACTAAATCCAGGGTAGTTTTCAATCTTGGAAGTTGTAGTAACTTTCCCCCCTGGGGTACTTCCTTCAATAAATGCAACTCTTAATTCGGCTCTTGCCGCATAAATAGCAGCCGTAAGCCCTCCTGGGCCTGAACCAATGATTAAAATATCAAAAAATTTATCTTTTTGACTTGGATCAACACTTTTTAACATTTTTCTTTCTTTCCTTTATTGTTTTTAATCCGCATAGTAATACTTTAAACCTTTAGTACGGTCATATGCACTTAGTTTATTTAACAATGATTTAGATTCAACTAATTTTTTATTAATTTCTTGGCCTTTAGTATTTCACGCTGATACACTGCCATGCCCAGCATTATTGCGTGCTTGTTTAGCATGATATTGGTTAAATTTCAAACGTAATGTTCAATAGTTATAAACAAACACGTATTCAAATTTTTGCAAGATAAATGAACATACTTGGTATTTACGCATTTTGAACACATAGGTGTTAACAAAGACAAAACCAATTACTCCAAAAATAATAAAGCAACATGCAGTAATGTAGTCTTTGGTAAAACCAAACTTCATTAAACTATACCCATTATCCCCATACGGGATATTAATCTTATCAACAAAATCTAATCCGTACCGGTTCAACTCCATGCAACTTCTTACAATTCCATACCCAATGAAATATCCACAAGCTAATGAACCACGTTTAATTCATCTAAATCTTTCTAGTAAGAAGTAAAGGGCTGCTCACACCATAATATCAGCAAATGATTCGTATAAAAAGAATGGTTGATAGAAGTTTGCTACTTCTACTAAGTTAACATAAGTAGCTTGTTGGGGAATAATGAGCATGTTATTAAATACTCCTGGAATCATGTAAGCAAGGAAGGAAATATTTTGGGCAGTAGTAATGTCACCAAATACTTCGTGGTTGGTAAAATTACCTCACCGACCAATCGCTTGACCTAGCACAATTAGTGGCACAATTGCATCCGCATAAATTCAAACGCTTGGTCTTCTAATCCCTTCAATTCCATTATCATCAATTACGCGCACCGTGTATTTTGGTCTTCGCAAAATTAGTGGGAACCAAATTAAAGCAATAATGACATCTAAAATAACTCCCCCTAAAATAGCTAACCCAGCAATTCCTCCTGCACCGTCCCCACCAAAGAACTGGATGAAGTTATGCAGGGCATTGCCCCCCGTAAATTTAGCATCCCCAATGACGTAGGACCAAATTCTTGCTCCTAAAATTGCCCCCGGAATAGCCATGATTGCATATCAAAAGAAAGGTTCATATGACACTCGATAATAGAAATGCATTTTAAAGCATCCAATTATAATCGCAATTAAAAATCCTAATAAATAGGTTATTGCATACCAGTGAACATCTAAACTTCCAATATAAAAAGCGGTTTGCACTGGGTTAGAGTGCACACAACTTCCGGTGATATCAAAACTTATCATATGTAAATTTAACTAATATTTTATATTATAATTTTTGATATAAAAAATGAAGAAAAACAGCTATATTTTTTTAGGATGAATTGATGATCCAAAGAATGCTTTAGTTGTGAAAAAATTAAAGCAAATTTTTAGTGATAATCACTTAGAAGAAAACCATCTTGATCCTCAATATGCGTTTGTGTTAGGGGGAGATGGAACGTTTTTAAAATCATTTCATAAATACCACCAAATTGGATTAAAACTAATTGGGATCAATTCGGGAACTTTAGGTTTTTACACTTTTGCAAATGCAAAAGAATTGGTTAATAATCCTAGTAAATTTGATGTCATTTTTAATGACAATAATTTCATTCACCCTTATGCAATTAAAATCACCCTTTTTGATGAACACCAAAACATTATTAATGAATATTTTGCATTAAATGATGTTGTAATCCAAACTATTTTTACTTTAAAAGCAAAAATTATGGTGAATGATTCAAATAATTTATTTTTAAATTACGAAGGAAGTGGAATTATTTTAAGCACTCCAAGTGGTTCTACCGCCATTAATATGTCGAATGGTAGTGTGCTTTATTTTAGTTATATTCCCGCCATGTGTTTATCATTTATTTTGCCAATTAATAATCATAAATTCCATAATTTACGCAACAATGTCTTGTTTAATCATGAACAAGTTCTTTATTTTCAATTGGCAAAGAACATTGATTACCAAATTGCGTTTGATGGAGTGTTAATTCCTACTGAAGAACTAAATAAAACCAAAGTTTTTAAATGTATTTTACAACCAAGTAATTGCTTCATTTTTTTACCAACTGATCCTCGAAGTTGTAAAGAACGCATTGATAAATTTATTAGTCAAAAATAGAAAGGATAGTCATGGATAAAAATAATAAAAAAATAAGTGCAAAAACGAAGTTTTTAAATGCCATTACTTTTGGGAGTTTAAAAAGAAAAGCTTTAAGTCAAAATAACCAAAATCAAGATGATAATTTACCAACGATTAACGTTAGTAAATTTTATGATTTAGTTGGGGGAGCAGCAAACGTCATTGAATATAAATTATTAGGCGATAGTTCTTTTAATTTAATCTTAAAAGATTTAAAAAAAGTTAATTTAAACGAACTAAAAAGTTTTTGCCAAGCTATTGGATCCATGCAATCAAATAATCAACTTACTTTGATTACTAAACAAGCTAAAAGTATTTATGCTTCATTAAAAGATGGAAGTACCAACTAGACGGAAAAGAAGAATCCAGTTAAAATTTAAACAGAACATTTTATTTGATGTTTATGTCACTTATTTAATCTTCATTCTTTTAGGATTTATCGGAACCATTATTTACTACGGAATCACCAGGTATTTTTGCTATTTAACCGGGTGAATTTTTCCGGTTCCATTTGTGATGGCTGGATTGTATTTGCAAGTAACACTGCCTGACATTTTGCTAAAAAAAGCCAAAGAGTACGGTGAACACGCTACTAAACCCCGTGGTTTTATGGCATTAAGTACCACCTTACACATTTTATCGTACGTGGTTTTTATCATTCCGTTTTTAATTATGTGAGGGGTAAGTGTTAATTACGGGGTCTCGTTATTAACTATAAACGGCTGATTCAATATTTATTGTGCAATTAGCAGTACTTTTTTGCTCTTAATTTTATTATTTATAGTAAAATTAACGCGTGAATATTTTATAAGGAAACATAAAAAGGATATTGGATTGTAATTTTTAATAAATCCATAAGGAGAGATTGTGCATATTATACCGAGTGTGATGGCATCAAGTGCCGTCAATCAAAATATCTCCGGGATGGCGAATGTAATTAATCAAAAAACCCTTGCAATGGGAACGCTAACCGGATGAGCACAGATCGGTGCGAAAAGTGTTTTTGATCAAAGTGTCATTCTTTCCATTCTAGTAACAGCTCTAATTATGTTTATTATGATTCTTGTATGTTACTTAAAGGTTAAAAAATTAAGACCGAACCAAGCTCCGCACGGAATTGTTTTATTGTTTGAATGGTATTTCCAAGCAATCGAAACAATGACGATTGAAATGTTTGGTTCCATGAGTGACCAATACAAGAAACTAGCTCCATATTTTGCTTTCTTGCTGTTCTACTTTGGATTTGGTGATATTTTAGGTGTGTTTGGTTTTGCTGAATTAGCACAGAACTACACCATACCACTTACGAACGGAATTATTTGTTTAATCGGAATCTTCTATCTAGGAATAAAACACCAACGGTGGTTATTCCTTCGTCACTTCTTCTTCAAGATGAAAATCCATGGTCGGATTATTCCGTACATGATTAATCCACTTGAAGTAATTGGTTTATTCACACCAATTGTTTCATTAACTTTCCGGCTATGAGGTAATATTTTCGCTTCGGTTATTGTTATTGCCTTTGTGTACTTGATAGGTCAGTTAATGGGGCCCGCAGGAAATATTCAAGGCCCATTAAACTGTCCTGGTCTCATTATTGTGGGTGGATTTATCTTAGCTCCATTACCACACTTACTATTTGACTTATTCATCGACCCAATTCAAGCATACGTTTTCGTAATTCTAAACTTAACTTACTGAGCAATGCGTACTAACAGTGAAGAAGCTGTAGAAATGCAAGAACGTCTAGAAAGAAAACGAGCATTAAAAGAAGCAAAGAAGAATAAGAAAGAACAAGTTATTAACGTAAACAATTAAAAAGGAATTTTATTAGTATGATATTTGATTTTTCAGCATTACACGAACTACATCAACATGCATCAGCAATGGCTTCTTCAATGCCAGCTGTACATGCCCATGCTCAAACGATGGTGTTGGCTGCTACGGCCAAGAACCCTGCTGATCAAGCAGCTGCCCGGGCTGGATGTTATATCGGTGCCGGATTAGCAATGACTGGAGCATTAGGGGTAGGTTTTGGTCAAGGTTACGTTGGGGGTAAAGCAGCTTTAGCAGTTGCTAAGAACCCTGATGAATATTCCCGTATTCGGGCAATGATGTTAATTGGGGCTGCGATTGCCGAATCATCTGCGATTTACGCTCTAATTATTGCGATTTTGTTAATTTTCGTTGCTCCATCTCTATAGACCATTTCGTTTGCAATTATTTTTGATACCAAATTGAAAGGATATAGACATGACAACATTTATTGATTTATTAACAAACTTATCTGATTTACCAGATAAAGTTTCGCAAGTAGCAGATGCCCACAGTGCGATTCACTCTGCTCTAGTAGGAACTAGTTCATCAATGGCAGTTACTGCTACAACTACTTCCTCTAGTTTATTTACTCCTGGTTTTGGAGCTGGTATTGGTGCGGGATGTGCCATGTTAGGTGCAACTGGGGTTGGGATTGGTCAAGGTTACACTGCTGGTGAAGCAGTTGAAGGTCTTGCCCGCAACCCAAAAATGGAATCAAAGATTCGGATGATGATGTTAATTGGTGCTGCGATTGCCGAATCATCAGCAATTTATGCGCTAATTATTTCAATTCTATTAATCTTTGTTACTGGTGCATTTTAGACTTGCCAGAAGAAGGAACAGGTTATGTGAAGAAAAAACAAACCGCAGGCTGAAATTAGCACCATTGATGATCCTAAACAATTACCAGATTCATTAACGGATCTAATTGATGCTGAACTAAGCGTAAATAAAGTCGGAATGGATGGCAACATCTTTTTAAGTGATAAACTGTCAGAAGATATTAATGCTGTCTTAGACGGAAATATTGCTGCCACATACCATTCCAAAGTTCTTGATAAGCCAATTACTTTAATTGGTTATTATGAACCCCAATTCAAAGACATGAACAAGGAATTTGCTGCTAACAGCAAAGAACTTAGTTTGGAAGAACGTAAGCAACAAGTTGAACACGTTTATTTCTCAATGCCTTTGAGTAATACGAAGAAAAAGAAAAAGGCCAAGCATGATCTTGGGGTGGACATGAAATCTCCAATCAGCGACGAAGACTTCGAAAAAGGAGTCAAAGTGCTGGAAGGAATTTTGGACCGCAAGAGCATGAACAGCGAAGGATATGTTTTCTTAACCGAAAACGAACGGGATGAACTTGGTAAAGAATTCTTATTAAAAGTTCATCACGTGGAACTTCCTGATTATGCATTCAAGATTGCCATCGGCGGAGTAAAACCTGAAGTTGAAACGGAAATGGAACGCCGGTATGCTGACTATAGTTTTGACCAACTAACTAAATATAAGGATCTTAATACCATTGTTTACCCAATCTGACCGAACCAAAAAGTAGTAGGTCCTGAATACAAGATGGGTATTCAAACAACGGATAAAAAGAAACTTCCACTCTTCTTTTGATTTTTAATTTCCGGAATTTGCTTTGCTGCTGCTATTTGTATCATTATTTGAATCTTTGGCTTTGTCGTTAACGGAGCTGAAAACGGTTCCATTTTATATAACACTAGTCCACCAGTTGATGGGGCATTAGTAATTCAATCATTATTCCCTAACGCTTGAACATTCTTAAGCCATATTGCTGCTTCCATTACGATTTTTGCCTTCTTGTTCTATTTTGGTTGGCGCCCAGTTAAATCAGCAATTGAAAAACGGGAAAATTACATTGCTAGTCAAATTAGTAATGCCGAACGTTTAAACAAAGAAGCTGACATTAAACTTGAATACGTCACTCAACAAGCAGCCATTGTTTATGCAAAGTCCAACGAAATGATGGAAAACGTCACTCGGACTTACAACTTAAAGATGGAAGAAGCTGAAAAGAACGCTAAAGAAGAAAAGGCAACCATCTTAAAGAATGCCCATGACGAAGCCGATAAGATTCATGCCCAAATGCAAAGCCAAATTAATAAAGAAATAGCAAACAATTCAATCATGATCGCTAGCGAATTACTAAAGCGTAATTTAACTAATGAAGATAATGAACAATTCGTTAACGACTTTATCAACAATATCAGTCACAATAATTCCAACAACTCCACTGAACCAAAATAATTTTTAGTTTATTATGGTAAACGAAAAAAAAGTAAGCGAAGCGTTAGCATCAGCCATGATTAGTTTAGCTCATGATGATCATCAAGTTCCATTACTTTACCAAGATGTCTCTTGATTAAAGCAATTTACTGATAACGATCATTGTTTAGTTGATTTTTTGGTTAATCCCTGAATTGAAAAAGCCCAAAAAATTAATGACATTATGAAACTAAAATCCTGTTTTAATTATGATAAAACGGTGAATTGACTGGCAATTATGGTGCAAGGCAATGTCGCTTATTTTTTTGATAAATCATTGAATTTTTTGCTAAAAGCATTAGAAGAAGAATTAGGAATTGTTAGTTTGAAAATTTATAGTGCTTTCCCTTTAACACCAGCACAAGTTACAAAAATTACTACTGCAATTAAAAATAATCCACAATTATTACCAAGTAACTTTAAGGAACTACGTTCCCAATGCGTAGTTGATCCAAGTCTCATTGGGGGAATTAAAGTCGAAATTAACTCGAAGGTCATTGATAACACTATTTTCGAAAAATTACGACAATTACAATCATTTGCTAGATAGATGATTGACATACATTTAAGAAAAGGAAATTTAAAATTATGGGTGCAATTGATTTAAGTCAGTTCTCATCAATTTTGAAAGAACAAATTAAAAGTTTCTCCACGCAGGTGCAAGCGTCGGAAAACGGAAAAGTAATTAGTATCGGTGATGGAATTGCGTATGCCAGCGGTCTTGACAATGCAATGCTGGACGAACTTGTAGTTTTCGAAAACGGAACCGTCGGCATGATTTTGAACCTGGAAGCTGATTTCGTCGGAATTATTTTATTCGGTCCTTACAATGATATTACCGAAGGTCAAACTGTAAAACGCACCAAACGGGTTATGGAAACTGCCGTTGGAGATGCAATGCTAGGCCGGGTCGTTAATGCGATTGGAATGCCAATTGATGGCGCTGGTCCAATTGAAGCTACTGAATATCGTCCAGTAGAAAAAATTGCCCCTGGGGTTATGACCCGCAAGAGCGTTGACGTTCCTTTAGCAACCGGAATTTTAACCATTGATGCCATGATTCCAATTGGTCGTGGTCAACGGGAACTAATTATTGGTGACCGGCAAACTGGAAAAACTTCGATTGCGATTGATACTATTTTGAACCAAAAAGGTAAGGACGTTTATTGCGTTTACGTTGCCATTGGGCAAAAGAACTCTTCGATTGTCCAAGTTTGTGAACAATTAAAGAATGCAGGTGCAATGGAATACTCTTGCGTTGTATCAGCAAGTGCCAGTGATTTACCAGCGTTGAAATACTTAGCACCATATACTGGTGTTACCATTGCTGAATATTGATTAAGTAAAGGCAAGGATGTTTTAATCATTTACGATGACTTGTCTAAACACGCGGTAGCATACCGAACCATCTCCTTACTATTAAGACGTCCACCTGGTCGGGAAGCTTACCCTGGTGATGTTTTCTACTTACACTCTCGATTACTTGAAAGAGCATGCAGATTAGATAAGAAATATGGTGGTGGTAGTATTACGGCGTTGCCAATTATTGAAACGCAAGCTGGTGATATTGCTGCTTATATTCCTACTAACGTTATTTCCATTACTGATGGACAAATCTTTACCCAAACCAAGTTATTCAACTCTGGTCAACGTCCTGCGATTGATGCCGGATTTAGTGTTTCCCGGGTTGGGGGAAGTGCCCAAATTAAAGCGGTTAAACAAGGTGCAAGTAGTTTAAAACTACAACTAGCTCAATACCGTGAACTTGAAGCATTTAGTCAATTTAGTAGTGACCTTGATCCTGAAACCAAACGAACTTTGGAACTAGGTAAGCGGATTATGCAAGTGCTACGGCAACCAAATAACCACCCTTACTCGCAAATTGATGAAGCCATCATTTTACTAAATGTTAAGATGAAATTCATTAAATGAATTCCAGTTGATAAAGTGCTTGACTACAAGAATGGCTTAGTTAGTTATTTTGCTACTTCTGACTTACGTAAGCAACTTGAAGAAAAGAAAGCTTTTGATGACAATTTAACGAAAGCATTTGAAGAAAAGTTCAAAGAATATACCCGCCAATTCATTAGCAGTCTAAAAGATTACAAAGCTAGTGATTATGGTGATGTACGTGAATTAGGCATGTAAGATGGAATCATTACAATCAATTAAACGACGCATGCAGTCAGTGCAAAAAACTAGTAAGATTACGGCTGCCATGAAGTTAGTTTCCATCGTAAAATTAAAACACTCAAGAGATCAATTCAATAAGATTCAAGATTATTACAAGGAATTTTATTCCATTGTTTCAGCCATTTTAAGCAGCGTTGAAGATTTAACTTTTATGAACCCAGTTGATAAAAATGCTGGAACGATGTATATTGTCATTAATTCTTCTCTAGGGCTTTGTGGGGCATACAACAATAACGTCAACAAGATGATTAACAGTATGCTTAAACCAAAAGACAAATTAATTTTAATTGGTAAGAAAGCATTTAGTTATTATCACAACCACGGTCATGATCAACAAATCATGAGTCAAATTGATTTAGCTGATAACCAACTAAATTTAAACGAAGTGCAAGCAATTGGTGATGTTGCATTAAATGATTATAAAACTGGAAAAGTAAGCAAGGTGGTGATTGCTTACACCAAGTTCATTAATGCGATGACTTTTGAAGCTAACACGGTGCAATTATTACCAATTGATAAAGAATTAATGGTGAAAAAAGTTGCTTCCAAGTTAAACCTTGGTCGGGTTGAATTCTTACCTGATGAAAACGAACTTGTAAGTGCATTAATTCCTTCATATTTATATACATTTGTGTACGGAGCATTACTAGAATCCAAAGTTTGTGAATTTGCTTCAAGACGGAATGCAATGGATACTGCTACCAATAACGCAAATGATCTATCCGAAAAATACTTGCTTGATTTCAACAAGATGCGGCAAGCTAAGATTACTGAAGACTTAATTGAAATGATGGGAGGAGGTAACCGATAATGGATGAATCAAAGAAAGAACAAGAACAAATTAAATTAGATGATGAACATACCCAAGAAGTATTAAACGAAGAAGAACCAAAACATCCGGTTGACGACACAACGAATCCTGATGCGTGAAGACACATTGATCTAAAAACGGCTAACATCGGCCATATTTACCAAGTATTAGGTCCCGTTGTCGATGTTAAATTTGACATTGGTAAATTACCCCAAATAAACAACGCTTTGTTAATTAAAGCTCCAAACGGTCACAAAGAAGAAGGGGGCGATTCATATCTAACCCTTGAAGTTGCTCAACTAGCGGGAGATGATGTCGTACGTTGTATTTGTATGGGTCCTACTGATGGTTTGCAACGCAACATGGAAGTTATTGATACGAAAGCACCAATTTCTGTTCCAGTTGGTCGAGAAGTATTAGGTCGGATTTTCAACGTTGTTGGTGATGCAGTTGATGATAAACCATTCGACGAAAATTGTCCTCGCTGACCAATTCACCGTAATTCACCAACCTTTGAAGAACAAAAAGTTGCTGATGAAACATTTGAAACTGGAATTAAAGTTATTGACTTACTATTACCTTACGCTAAGGGGGGTAAAATTGGACTATTTGGTGGGGCCGGAGTAGGTAAAACCGTCCTTGTTCAAGAATTAATTCACAACATCGCTACTGCCCATAACGGTCTATCAGTCTTTACTGGTGTAGGTGAACGAACCCGGGAAGGTAATGACCTTTACTACGAAATGATTGCAGGGGGTGTTATTGATAAAACTGCCCTTGTCTTTGGACAAATGAACGAACCACCTGGTGCCAGAATGAGAGTAGCACTAGCTGGTTTAACGATGGCTGAATACTTCCGTGATCACGATAAACTTGACGTGCTATTGTTCATTGATAACATTTTCCGTTTTGTGCAAGCTGGTAGTGAAGTATCAGCTCTATTAGGTAGAATGCCTTCTGCCGTTGGTTACCAACCAACTCTTTCGTACGAAATGGGTCAATTACAAGAACGGATTACTTCTAACAAGAATGGTAGTATTACTTCAGTGCAAGCCGTTTACGTACCTGCCGACGACTTGACTGACCCTGCACCTGCTAACGTCTTTACTCACCTTGATGCCCGGACCGTTCTTGACCGGAACATTGCTTCATTAGGACTTTATCCTGCGATTAACCCATTGGATTCTTCCTCACGGTTGTTAAACCCTGCGATCGTTGGAGTTGAACACTATACGGTTGCTTCCAAGGTTTTAGCAATTTTGCAAAAATACGAAGAATTACAAGATATTATTGCCATCTTAGGAATGGATGAACTTTCTGATGAAGATAAGCTTGTAGTTGCACGGGCGCGCCGCATTCGGAACTTCTTAACCCAACCATTCTTTGTTGCTGCAAAGTTTAATGGTATTGACGGTAAATATTCAAAGTTAAGCGAAGCAATTGCTGGTTTTAAAGCAATTATTAATGGGGAAGTAGACTACTTACCTGAACAAGCTTTCTTATACTGTGGTAACTTGGAAGATGCCATTGCTAAAGGTAAAACCATGCTTGAAGAAAACAAGCATGTGGAAGAACAAAAGCACAAGGAAGTTGAAGCTGCTAAAGCCCAAGTTGCTAAAGAACAAAGTAGTTTGGAAACAAGCAAAGCAGCTAATCCTGCAAAGGCTTAGTTAGGAAATTATTATCATGGCTGTTGATACAGCAAAAGAAAATCTTTATTTAAAGATTATCACGACTGAAGGCATTAAATACAGTGATTATGTTCGCATTGCAACCATTGAAACCAAGGTTGATGGTTTTGAAGGTTTCATGCGTAAACACTTACCAATGGTAGCAGAAGTTACTTTAGGTCAATGTGCAATTACTGATTTAAGTGGTAAAAAAAGAATCGCCGTGTTAGCGGGAGGCTTTTTGTACAACGACGGTGAACAACTAAAGATTCTTACTCCTTACTTTGAATTTAATGATAAAGTCATTCGGCAAGATGTCGTTAACAAGATTAACGAACTAGAAAAAGAAATCAAAACCGAAAAAAATCCCAATAAATTAAATACGCTAAAAGTTAGTTTAAAGAACGAAAAAGATAAACTAACTGCCATTGATAACTTTTACATTAAAAATCAAAAAGCATTGGCGTAAAATTAGCAAGATTTTAAAAAATATTCTCACTTATAAAAATGAGGATATTTTTTTATTATAAAAATCCTTATTTTTATTAAAAATGGTGTAACATAATTAACGTAGACGGTTGATCGCTGAGGCTTATAACCTTAGAGGAAAGTCCATGCTTGCATAAGCTGAAACGCTTATAAACGATTGTGTAGTCTATAAAAAATCAAGGACTAGCGTGATTAATTAGATCACGACGACGAAGTTAAGACTAAAGAAAGCACACATCCTCTGCTTTTCATGCCTTAACTTCATAAAGTGCCACAGAGACGAGTTTTTTAGAAATAAAAAAGTGAAACGTTGGTAAACTCCACAAGCAAGAAACCTAAATTATGGTAAGGGAATTGTTAACTTATAATAACAATAAGTTAATGGGTAATGCAACAATTACAGATAAATGATCAACGCCTTTTAAAAAGGTACAGAACATGGCTTATAGTCTACATAATCTAATTAAGAACAGATTTTTCATTTTAATTTATCCTTTCACTACGATAATTAGGAGTTTTTTAATTTTTCCTCCTAATTTCGTCATTAGGTTTATTTAAGATTTTTATTAATGTTTTTTCCTTGATAATTCTTACTCAAATTATTAAGGTTTTTTAAAGTTTTGTTTGTTTCATTTGCTTATCTCCTTTCGATAACGCTCACATTGCTTAATGGTTTACTTGACATTAAACATTGTGTGAAACCTCTTAACTTTGTTTATTAATTGCTAATTACTTACTAGCAATCATAAAAGTATTTTTCATGTTTGGTAAATTGGCTTAAGTTGCTGAATTAAGTTAATTTACTTTCCCTTCCTTTTTGTTTTAAATTAGTCGAATCATTATTTTTTTACATATTCGCTATTTTTAAATTCAAATCTTAAGTTTTTCATTTCTTAAGTGCCTCCCTAAATAGTAGTTTTTTTACGTCGATGTTTTAACATTTAAGGTAACATTCAAATGTTCCTTTATTCTTTTAATTTAGCAGTGCAAGATGCTAAATTGATTGAAAGTGTTTGATAACTCCTTTATTAAACCTATATTTTCATATTTTTATTCTTTCTTAGTTTTTTTATTTCAAAAAATATAACTAGTTATATGTATTTTTACCGTTATTTAATAAAAAAATAATTGCACTTTAACAATGCAATTATTTTTTTTATCTATTTTGTTTAATTACTTTTGGTTATTGAATAAATTCTTGGTAGCTTTACCAGTAATGATGATTGGTTTATCATCAGTAACAATTAAAGTATCTTCAATCCGTACTCCACCAACTCCGGGAATGTAAACCCCTGGTTCAACTGTTAATACTTCGTTAGCTTTTAATACTTCGGTTGCATGGGGAGAAACATAAGGAAGTTCATGTACTTCTAGACCAACACCGTGGCCAGTTGAGTGCGTAAAGTATCCTTTAAATGGACTGCGATTATCAATGTAATCACGAGATTGGGCATCAACATATTCACCAGTAACACCTGCTTTAACAGCTTCAATTCCCAACCGTTGGGATTCAAAAACTGTGTCATAAATTTGTTTTAAGCGTGGATCATTTAAATGATCACCTAAAGCAAAGGTTCTAGTAATATCAGAGCAGTAATAATCATAAATGCAACCAATATCAACTGTTACTAAGTTACCTTCTTCTAGGACTGTATCATCGGGAGCATGGTGAGGAATTGCCCCATTTTTACCAGTTGCAACAATTAGGTCAAATGAATTGCCACTTGCTCCTAATTCCAACATGTGAATTGCAATCATGGTTGCAACTTCTTTTTCAGTCTTACCAATAATTGGTTGGGTGCGAACTCAGTTGATGGTCAATGCACCAATTTCGGCTGCTTTCTTTAGTGCAGTTAATGCTTTTTCATCTTTAACGATTCTTCAGCGGCGGGAAATTACTCCACTAATTTGGCAACCAAAATAAGTTTGGTACCGTGTGAATTCTTCATAAGTGCAGTATTCACTTTCAATTAATAACTTATTAATTTTTAGTTCGTGAATAATGTCAACTAGATCGCTAAATCGTTTTAATAACAATACTTTGCAGTTAGTTACTTTTACTTTTGCTGCTTCAAAGTATCTTGCGTCAATAACAAGGTATGCTTGTTCTTTGGTTACTAATACATAACCAGCAGTGCTGTGAAAACCAGTGAATCAATAGCGGTTGTATTCGCTATTAATTAATGCAGCATCTGCACCTAAACTGCAAACATCTTGTTTGACAATTTCAAAAGTGCTTAACATAATTATTTCTTCTTTAATTCTTTGTGTTCAGTATTTGCTTGACAATTATTACAATACTTATTTAAACTTAATTTGTCAGGATGCTTCTTCGCATTTTTATTAGTTACATAATTGATATTTTTACACTTCGTGCATTGTAATTGCACACTATTTTTTGCGTTCATTTTATCGTCCTATTCTTAAAATTAATCTAAAATTATAGAATAAATATAATTATATTATATAGAAACTAGTAATATTTCTTTGATATTTAACTAATTCATTTAAAAACTAATTACGAGTTAGAATTATTACTTTAAATAGCAAATAAGGATAAGGCAAAATGTATATTAAAAAAGCAAACCAAGAAGACAACAAATATTTAATTGTTTGTGATTTAGATGGAACTTTACTAAATAGTAGTAGTGAATTAAGCATGCGTACTATTCACACGGTAAAAACTTTAGTGGAAATGGGTAATATTTTTTGCATTGCCACTGGCCGAACCGTAGCGGGAGCTATTCGCTATTATCGACAATTAGGTTTAGATACTTTAATGAGCAATTTGGATGGATCCATGATTTCTAATCCAAGTGATTCGAAATTTATTCCTTTAAACTTTACTTTTAATAAAAACATCTTGTTTAACATTTTTTCGTCAAAAAAAATTATTGACAAAATTGAACTTGCCATTGTCGAAACTCATGGCGAATGCATTTTTATCAATAACAAAAATACAAAACCAGATTTAAAAAGAAACCAAGAATTATTACAATTTTTAGGAGTAAGGCAAACTAAAGACGGATCTTACAGTAGTGAAATTAATTTTAACGGAACGATTGCGGATGTTAAAGATGATTTATACTCCTTGCTATTTTTATTAAAAGATGACCATGATCTTGATGAAATTGCTAACCGGATTAAAGATGTCGCAGGAACTTTATCAGTTACCAACTGAGAATTAAATGACCACAGGGGAATTGTTGTTTCCATTAGTTCAGTGTTTGCTTCAAAATTAACTGCTTTAAAATTTTTTAGTAGTTATTACGGAATCAAATTAGAAAATTGTATTGTGTTTGGTGATTCGAATAATGATGTGCCAATGTTGCAAAAAGCAGGGTATAGTTTTGCTATGAAAAATGCCAATGTGAGTGCAAAACTGGCTGCTAAATACATTGCCCGAATTACTAACGATCAAGACGGAGTAGCATTAGAATTAGAAAAATTATTTTACCTTAATGAATGTGATATTGAATAATTGGTTAATAACCCTCTCTTTTTTTAGCTCACAATGCTAAAATGATAATGGCGATCAATGAACCAACTAAGAAGATAACTCCTAAACTAATGCATAATTTTGCTTGCCATGATAATCCATACGATAACACCGCAAAGTCAATGCTTCCTGTAATTAATAAGACAATGCCTACTAAGGCAAGGAAGATTAAAAAAAAGGAAGTAATAATTACTCGTTTATTTCAAGTTGCTCTACTTGTGTGTTTCATATGTTCATTCCTATTTGTTATTAATTATAAAATTAAACTCAAACTAAACAAAATATATTAAAGATGGAAATTTATTTTCACCTCGATTTTGATGCTTTTTTTGCTAGCGTCGAAGAAATTTTACATCCTGAATACCAAAATCATCCCTTAATTGTTGGTGGGACTAGTACGAAGTCAGTATGTTGCTCTGCTAATTACTTAGCGAGGTCTTATGGGGTTAAAGCGGGCATGCCCGTTTTTCAAATCCAAAAGTTAGTTCCGAAGAATACCATTTATGTAAATGCCCATCACCAAGCATACGAAGAAATTAGTAAGCAAGTTTTCAAATACATTAAATACAAATTTAATCGCAATATCTTTATTTACTCAGTTGATGAATGTTGATTAAAATGAAATCATCAATCTGATGATTGACAATCATGAGCAATTAGTTTAGCTAAACGCATGCAAGATGACATCATGCAAACATTTCACTTGTCTTCATCAATTGGGATTGGTCAAACAAAATTCATTGCCAAAATGGCTAGTGACATGAAAAAACCATACGGGGTATTTTGCATCGCTGATGAAGAAGATGTTGCAAAATATATCTGGCCATTGCCAATTAATAAAATGTTTATGATTGGTAATCATTTAGCACTTAAATTAAAAAACGTGGGGATTAATACCATTGGTGACCTTGCTAATTATCCTAATCCACCATCATTACAAAAAATTTTAACGAAGCATTACATTGATTATGTCAATAATGCAAAAGGGAAAACTGATGGATTTAATTTCTATCATGACTTACCAAAATCATTTTCAATTAAACGCACTTTTATTAATGCACTAACTGATGGTAAGGAATTACGCGATTTAATCCATTTATTTGCTAGCAATTTAGCATCTTACATGCACGAAGTGAATGCTTCGTGCAAACGCATTAGTTGTGTCATTGAAGAACTAGATCATACTTTTCATACCAACTTATTACAATATCGAACAAATATTAAAACTGCCCATGATTTATTTAACCAATTCATTATCTTGTTTGATAAAACATATGCTGATTCTACTTATTTAATTCGGTCGCTTGGTTTTTGTTTAACCAGAATTGAATATGAAGATCAAGACTTACAATTAAAACTTGATGATTTAAGTAAAGTTAATGATGAATATAAACAAGATTACAATTGAAGAATTCAAGTGCAATCGTTAATTAATGAAGCTAGTAAAAATACAACCAAATTAGATGATAATTTTACCAATCACGTCAAGGAAAAAACTCAATTTAATCACTAAAAAAAGTAAGGAAATTTTTACTTCCTTACTTTTTTTATGCTAAATGAATGTAATATCCCACAATAAAAATTAAGACTAAAATAAGTGTTCAGATTAATCAACTAAAAATTTGGGTTCAAATATATTTGCGAAATTGAAAGAAAAAAACTAGCATCATTATTTTACTTAATAACTTCAAATCAACAAGTTGATGAACCGCTCTTCAATCAATTTTCTTTTCCAAATTTAAAGCAATTGTCACTAAGTTTTTTCGTTCAATAGTACCAAGGATTAAAATTGTTAATGCTAAGCATAAACAGAAAATAATTGCCGTGCTAATAATTAATTCATGCTGCTTTAAAATGCCCGCACAAATTAACGCAATTAATAATCCAATCGTACTAATGATTCCAACAATACAAAGCATGGAAATTAAACTAACAATGATTGTTTTCTTTAAGGGCAAATTTAAATATTCTTGTTTTAATTGTTGTTTAATTAATCTTCATTCATCTAGATTCATGATTATACTAATTTTAGTTGATTAAGCAAATTTTGTCCTTTTTTTGTTAAGGCTCGACCTTTACTAGTTTTAGTTAATAATTCTAATTTAAACAAGAATGGTTCAATGTAATTTTCAATTGTAAATGAATCATATCCCGTAATTTGGCAAATAGTTTTAATTCCTAATACTTGATGTTGACAATTATTAATTGTTTGCAAATATTCCAAATCACTAATCGTTAAACCATATAAAAAGATTCGTAATTTTTTTCAAATTTCTTCAATGTTGGTCTTGGGATTAATTTTTTTAAAATCAATTACTTGGTGTAATAAATTAATCCCAATTCTTGGGTTATTTTTACAATGTTCACTTAAACTAGTAATTTCTTCATCAGTTAATAAATTAACTTGTTTAATATTTATGTTAATTACTTGTTTAATGATTTGCTTAATTTCGCTAATGGTATAATCTTGCAATTTATAAACTAAATGAAACCGTTCTAATAACGGTTTAGGAATGCGTCCAATTGATGTAGTAGCACCAATCAAACTAAAGTGAGGAATTTTTAGATGCGTACTTTTTTTATTAAATTCCTTGCCAATGGGAATGTCAATAAAAAAGTCTTCCATCATGCTATATAAAAATTCCACGATTTTTGGATCTAAACTGTGCAATTCATCAATAAAGACAATTTCGTTATCATTAATAAGACTAAAGAATGATAATAAGTCTGCTTGCGTATGCAAATTGTTCGCATTTAAATAATGCACTTTTACTTTTAGTTCATTGCCAATCACATATGCTAATGAAGTTTTACCTGTACCAGGTAATCCATAAAATAAGCAATGCTTAAAACAAGTTTTTTCTTGTTTGCAAATTTGACAATAAACTTGTAAAATTTCCATTAAGTTTGCTTGACCAACAAACTCACTAAAATTACTGGGACGTAATTCGTTCATTATGACATTTTATGGTTGGTAATATTTTTAATAATGTCCGCTAATACATCTTCAGGAACAAATTCCTTGTATTTTGTTTCATCCAGCTTATTAATTCCATATTCGATTTCACTTTTACTGTATCCTAACGCCCGTAAGGAGCTAATAATTTCAATATACTTTTCTTCATCACTTTGTGCTTGATTATTAACTGCTTCATTATCATTTTGACTAGTTTTAATTGGTTCAGCTTGATTAATTAAGTCTCCTTCTGGTTTTTCAATTTCTAAACTACTTGGTGCTTTTGCACTTGGTTTTGAACCATAATCTTCTGCTAAATTACTAATCATAATTTTCGCACACCGTTCACTAATGCCGGGTAATTTACCTAAGGCAATAAAATCCTTGTTAATAATGCAACTAATTAATAATTCACTATTATTGCTTAAAATATTAATTGCTGTTTTTGGCCCAATCGTTGGTAAAGTAATTAACTTATTAAACAATACATAATCAGTAAAATTCAAAAATCCATAAACTTGTTTAAATGATTGACCTTTGCTAGTTTCCACTACAATTTCCGTGGTGTAAAATTTCATTACTTTATTTAAAATTGCTTTTTCATCCTGCTTAATGAAGATCTTTAAACCCATGTAATTGCTTTCTAAATAAATGTAATTTTTATTAATATAAGTAACTTTTCCGATAATATAAACCATGTTTTTTCTCCTTTTGTTAGTAATATCGAGAAAAGTTAAAAATATTCCTAGTTAAATATTTAGCAATAAAAGGATGATAGTGCTAAAAATATGCTAAAATTATTAAGATATTGGAGATTAATATGGCACAACAAAAACGTGATTATTATGAAGTATTAGGGGTTAATCGCAACGCGACACCTGATGAAATAAAAAAAGCATTTCGGAAGTTAGCAATGCAATATCACCCCGATGTCAATAAGTCACCTGATGCGGAAGAAAAATTTAAAGAAATTAATGAAGCTTACAGCATTTTAAGTGATGAAAACAAACGCAAACTATATGACCAATATGGTCATAGTGCAGTGGATGGTACTGGTCCGCAAGGATTTGGTGGGGGTGGCAATGCCCAAGGCTTTAACGATTTCTTTTCCCAAATGTTTGGTGGGGGTCAACAAGTTCAATTCTCAACTGATGATGATGATAATAGTGACTTCTTTAGTAGTTTCTTTGGCACCGGAAACACCACTAGACAATCAACTTTTCGAAGAAAAAGTGCTGGTAGTCAACTTGATTTAAACTTACATACCACCTTAATTATTACCATGATGGATATTTATAAAAACCGCAACCGGACCATTAATATTCCATGCAAGAAAGAATGTGATGCATGTAATGGGACAGGGGCAAGTGTAGATAAGGATGCCATTATTAAATGTCCAAAGTGTGATGGCAAGGGAATGGTAGTACAAATTGTAAATACACCAATGGGACGAATGCAAACCCAAACTGTGTGTCCACAATGTAGTGGAACTGGTAAAGAAATTGTTAAGAAGTGTCCAAAATGTAATGGAAATTTAGTCGTTGATGATTTCCGCAGTGTTTCATTCGATATTCCTTCGGATATTGAAAATGGACAAACTTTAATCTTAAAAGGCGAAGGAAGTACCTTTAAGAACCGCAAAGGGGATTTAGCTGTTACTTTTAAAATTGTTCCATGCAAATATTTCTATCGGAAAGATGGTATGCTGCACGAAATCTTAATGATTGATCCTTTATTAGCAATTGTAGGGGGAACCACTAATTTATTAACTCCGCAAGGTAATAAGGAAATTCCAATTCAAAGTGGGGTTACTGATGGTACAGAAATTCACTTACCAAATTTAGGTTTACTAAAGAAGCCAAAACGAGGAGCAACTACTAAACCTACCGAACGGGATGATTTAATTGTTGACATTATTTATTCCAAACCAACTCACTATAGTGAAGATGATAAAAAAGAACTATCAAAGATTTATGCCCGGAACATGAATAATGATGAAATAACTAGTTATAATGTTGAAGTTAACAAGGAGGTAAATGAATAAGATGGATAATAACAACGAAGTAAATCAAAATAATCAAAATAATCAAAATCAAACATCAACTAATAACCATGAAGAATTAAACAATTCTTCATCAGCAAATGAAACTGAAAAAAATAACGAACCAATAAATAACACTGAAGCACCTAATAATAACGAAGTAAAAGCAGAAGAAACAAAACCAGAAGCACCAGTTGAAGAATCAAAACCACAAACTTTAGAAGACTCATGAGCAGTAATTGCAGATTTAAAGCGGCAATTAGATGATGAAAAGAATGCAAGTAAATTGTTAGGTACGCAAATTAACAAATTGCATGCTGACCTTGATTCATTGCAAACTGCACGCGCACTAGAAACAGAAAAATATAATCATGATCTTGAAGATGCAAAAAAAGCAATTGCAGCAAGATTACAAACAAGAATTGAGGAATGACGCAAGCAAGATGAAGAAGACCTTAAACATGAACTTGAACGCTTAAATGCTGAATACAAGGAAAAAGAAAATGATGCATTAGCACCATATGCTAAAAAATTAGTGGAAATTCTTTCTTTATTTAGTCATGTGATTCATAACTTCCGACTGGAAGGTCAAGACGAAGCAGTTATTCAATATAACCGCGGTATGCAATCAATTCATGATAAGTTCTATGCATTACTAAAAGACATCAATGTTGAACAAATGAAAATTAACATTGGTGATCAATTTGATGAAGCAAGAATGAAAGCAATTGATACGATTGCTAGTGATAAATATCACCACAACCAAATCATTGAAGTAAAGAAACCTGGTTTTACTTTAAATGGCAAAGTGATTCAATTTGCTGAAGTTGTTGTTGCAAAATAAAATTAAATTGAACTTACGATTAAATTAAAACAATCATTAAAAAATAATCCTAAAAAGCGGATTATTTTTTTATTTATCATAGTTTGTTATCATTTTTTAGTTTAAAAATATTAAAATAATTTTAGATAAGTTAGCAAAAAATAGCGTTTATCCCTTTGGTTTTACGCTAGATTACTAACAAAATTAAAGAATTTTAAAAATAAATTAAACTAGGAAATTTAATGATGGATACTAAAAACATGGACACAAAAATCAATGATTTGAAAAGCATCATTGAACAAGCAAAGCAAGATAAATCCAACCTTGCAAATAACATTAAAGAACTAACAAAAGTTAATAAGGATTTGCAAGCTCAAATTGATCAATTAAACAAAATTATTAAACAAAAAGATGCATTAATTAATTCCCAACAAACTGCGTTGGATAAAAAGGAAGTGGAAGTGCAAAAATATTGCACGACTGCAATTGATGCTCGCAAAAAAATGGAAGCATTGAACAAGGAAATTATTAATTTCCGGGTTAAAGCAAACGACGCTTTAAGCAAGTTAGCAACTAGCAAAGAAAAATACCAAAATTTACTTGAAATTTATAATAATTTAGTTGCTGATAATAAATCTAAAAATGCTGAAGTTAATTCCTTACGAAATGCGAATGCTGATCTTGATCATTCATTAAAAGTAAGTCAAAAAGAAAACGAATTATTAAGTAAGCAACTAATGCAATATAACGAAGTTATTCGACGTTATAAAGAATATTTAGAAAACAAGAAGTAACTTATTTTGATTGAAGCAATAATTTTTTTAAATTAAACTCTAAATCTAGGATTCCTGGAATTCGTAAAATAATCTTTGTTCCTGTTTTATTAACAAATGAATATTTAAGTTGGTGCAATCCTTCGTCAATACTTTTGATAACATCACTGGCTTTTAATAAATAGAACTCATCATATAAATTGAAGTAGATTAACACAAAACTAGGAATTTGCATTTTTGTTAACTTTCTTAAAATTAAGATTTGGTGTTCACTTAAATTTTTTAACAAAAAATTTTTCGTATTAACTTGTTTAGCTTCAATCACAAAACATTGTTGTTGACAATAACCAAAGTAGTCAACAAAGTTATTGGCCACATATTTGCGAAATTTGTGGTGGACTAAGACCATTTTCGTATGGTACTTAAACATTAAAAAATCGTCATGCAAATTTAACACATCGCATGTTTTATTCATCATTTCTTCGAGATACATTCCTTTATTTGCATGGATATTCATAACTTATCACCTATCTAAATCAAGGAGGAATTATCAATGGCAAAAACCCGCTTGGGCAAAAAACAAATTGTACACAATGTTAAAAAGGAAGGCTTTTCTGACTACATTGTCGTACTAAAAAAACAATATGAATCTCCCGGATTTGCATCTAAAATGACTTTTGTTCCTGAAATTTTGGGGAAGATTAAAATCAACAATTACGTTCGGTACGTTAACTTAGAAACTCATTTAGAAAACAAATTTGCAAAAAAAATTGAAAGTTTTAAAACATTAAGTGCAGCAGAAAATTTCATTAAAAAAAATAAACCAATTTTTGATTTTATTTTGAATGATACTTCCGTTGTGCGCTTACGGACTCTTAAAAAAATTGTCGACATTAAACTTGATTTATTAAACGACAAACGTTCTGATAAAGAATAATAAAAAATTATTACTGGCTTTTGCAATCCTAATATTGCAATCGCTAGTAATTTTTATTTATCCCATTTTTATTTAAATAAAGAAGGGTTGCATGCAACTTTTTTGCTAATTTACCATCAGTATTTAATTGATTACCAATAATGGCAATTTGGCTAAAATTATCAATGATGAAATTATTTAATTGCATTTTTTTTATTGCTTTTTTAATACGAAATAAAAACGGTTTACATGCAAAAGATAAATAGGATGCTTTAAAGTTAATGCTATTTAATGCAATGTAAATCTTATTGGTATAATAAGCACAATTATTAGTAGCAAATAAAACTTCAAAGCCATTTAATTGCTTAATTTTGATGATTAAATTTAAAAAAAATGGGTCAATTTGTTGATGATCAATAATCGTACCCCTAATATCAAAAATCAGCAATTTAATTTGCTTTTGCTTTAATAACTCTAAGTCAATTGCTTGTAGATTATTAATGCAATAACACTTTAATTCATCATTTCAAATCATACTTTTTATGATAATAAAAAAATGTACCGTTGTGGTACATTTTTTAATTTATTAATCAAGTGCGTCTGGATCTAGAGCATTACTGTAGTAGTCAATGAACTTTTCGTCCATACCTAATCTTGCTAAAAATTCCCCAACTTTAATGTTGTTGCGGTCTTTACTAAATAGTTTTCAAATGTGTTTAGCTTCTTCATCGCTGAAGTTCTTTTCTTTTAAGAACTTTAGGATTGGTTTTTTAAAAATCCGTACAAAGTTAGCTTGGTAAATAATGAATGGAATTGCTAAACAAACCGCAAATAGGATGACTAGGGATGGTAAATAAACATTAGTATATTGAGCAACTTGCGAAGCAGTAATTGCATCAGATGGTGGAGCAAAAGTAACAACTAAAGTAAAGCAGGTTAGAATTAAACCAACAAGACCAACGATGACTCTGGTTCATCTTCCTCCTCACACTTTAAATTTCCGTTCTAGAACGTCATAACGTTTTCGAATGTTTAATTTAATGTATGAAGTAAATAGAAGGATGTATGAAACCATGTAACATATGGTTGCTAGGTTAATACAAATAGTTACAGTTATATCCGCATCAGTAGAAGTGAAGTTTAGAATAGTGAATCACGCAATGGTGCAGAAGTATTGAAGAATTAAGATATTGTAGTGAACTTCAAGTTTGTTAACTTTGCAAAGTGTCTTGCTGAAACGCATATCAGTAAATGCACCGTGCATACCAGTTGAAGGTTCAACAATAACAGTGTTAGTTTGACCCATTGCTCCAATTAATGCTAAGAAGGCAATAAATTTAAAGACACTAGTTGCTTCATAGTGCGAAATACTAAAGACATTTTGACCAACCAATACATGGTAGAAGGTTAAATAAATACCATTTGCAAGACCAAAACCAGCTGCATAACCTTCATAGTTGGTGGTACCATTAACGTCAACAACTAGAACAATAGCAACACAACCAAGAATGTAGAAAGCAATCATTACAACAACAACTACCATTGCTCCAATTGGGTAGTTACGACCAGGATTTTTCATCCGCCGAATAGTAGAAGCGGATTGTTCAATTCCAGTATAACTGATGATGAAACTAGCGAAAATAACGAATTGAGAAACATTCGTCATCGCGTTGCCGCTCATTTGCGGCACAATCGCTTGTCCACCGTTTCACCCTGCTACTAAGTCACTTACGGAGTGACCAGTAGTGTAGCATCAAAAACCGAAAACAATTAGGATAATTCCAGGAATAATAACACCAAATGGAAGACTTAATCTGGCAAATCAAACACCAAATTTTAATCCACTTAGGTTTAATGCACTTAATACAGTTAGCATTAATAGCATAATTGCTCATTTAATACCTTCGTGATTAAGTAACATTGCCTTAATTTCAGCCGGATTTGTTATTCCATGAGCAGCAGCTCAGGCGGCACTAAAGAAGTCCCCTTCACCAGCCATGAAGAAACAACCGTCGACCATGAAATCAAGGAAGACATAAAGTACAACCGTTATTTGGAATCATTGGAAGAAAATTGCAACTCATCCTCAACGTTTGTTAAGCATCATCATGGATCAGTTATACAATCCACCTAGTTGTGATCATCGTTTAACTGTTGCCATTTCTGCCGCACATAACGCCGTTGGAACAAATCATAAAATTCCACCGACAATTAATCATAGAATCGTATTGAATCCACTGGAAGCCATCGAGGGATAAAAGACCAAGTTAAAGATGGCTGCACCCGTGATTGCAATGAAACCAAACAAACCCATCGCTTTCGTCGATTTGACTTTTCGTTCGTCCATTTCGACTTGCGGCTTACCAAATGTACCTTTTTGAGTTCGTTTTAACATTTTTAATTTTTAATTATTCGATATAGCAATTTAAATTATAATTTTCTCTTAATGATATCACACAAAACTTTAATTTTTTTTTGGATTTTCTAAATAACTAAAAGGCATTAGGAATGTGGGAAAAATAAAAATTACCAATTTGACTTGGTAATTTTTAAATTTTATTTTTGTCAGTAATTAACGAGGTAATTCAGCATTTGCATAGTAATTAACAAATTGTGGATCCATGCCTAATGCTGCTAAATATGCTCCAATCTTAATGTTGTTTTTGTCTTTTTTGAATAAATGTCAAATGTGTTTAGCTTCTTCATCCTTAAAGCCTTTTTCCTTTAAGAATTTAAGGATTGGTTTTTTAAATAAATGATTGAAGTTAGCTTGGTAAACCACAAACGGAATAGCAAGACAAAAGGCAAATAAGATTACTAATGAAGGAATGTAAACACTAGTATATTGGTATACTTCAGATGCAGTTACTGCATCAGATGGTGGAGCAAATAGAATTACGAAAGTAAAGCAGGTCATAATTAAACCAATTAAACCAACAGTAAATCTTGTTCATCTACCACCCTTTAGTTTAAAGACCCGATCAAAAACATCATTTTTCTTTAAGGCAGTTAATTTTAAGTACGAAACAAATAGTAAGATGTACGCTACCATGTAACAAACAGTACCTAAGTTTACACAAATGGTAAAGGTAATATCGCCATCAAGGGAAGTGAAGTTCAAAATAGTAAATCACATAATAGTTAGAATGCATTGCATGATAAGAATGTTGTAGTGCACATCAAGTTTATTTACTTTTAAAATAAACTTTGGGAAACGCATATCAACAAATGCCCCGTGTACTCCCGTTGATGGTTCAATCATAACCGCATTAGTTTGTCCCATTGCTCCCATTAAAGTCAAGAAAGCAAGAAACTTAAATGTACCTTGTGCTTCGGCATTATCAATGCCAAACGTATTTTTACCAATGATAATATGATAGAACGCTAAATAAATACCGTTATTTAAAGTAAATCCAGTTTGATAACCATTGTATAAAACAGTTCCGTTTACATTCACAGTAAGCACAATGGCAACTGAACATAAAATCCCAAAGGTAATCATGATGGCACATACTACCATTGCCCCAATCGGGTAATCTCGACCCGGATTTTTCATTCTGCGAATAGTTGATGCAGTTTGTTCAATACCGGTGTAGTTAATAATAAAACTACCAAAAATTACGAATTGAGAAACGTTGGTCATTGCATTATTTCCCATTTGGGGAACAATTGCTTGACCACCATCTCATCCTGCAACCATGTCTCCAACCGCATGCCCAGTGCTAAATGCAAAAAAGCCAAAGATAATTAGCAAAATACCAGGAATGACGATTCCACATGGTAAGCTAAAGTGGGAAAATCAGATGCTGAATTTTAAACCACTAAGATTTAATAAGGTTAGTACAGTAACGATTAAGAGCATGACTGCTCATTTAATACCTTCGTGGTCAAGCAAAATTACATTTATTTGGGCCGTATTAGTAATGCCATGTGCTAAGCACCACGCCGTACTAAAGAAGTCTCCTTGCCCTGCCATGTAAAACATTCCACTGACGATGAAATCAAGGAAGACATATAAAACAATGGTGATTTGGAATCATTCAAAGAAGATGGCGACTCATCCTCACCGCTTGTTCAGCATCATCATCGCCCAGTTATAAAGACCCCCTAATTGGGATCATTGTTTAACAGTAGCTAATTCAGCTGCACAAATAGCAGTTGGGATTGATCATAGTACTCCCCCAATGATTAGTCATAAAATGGTATTAAAACCACTTGAAGCCATCGAAGGATAAAATACTAGGGTAAAGATCGATGCACCAGTAATGGCAATAAAGCCAAATAATCCCATTACTTTCGATGCTTTAACAACTTTCTCGTCTCCCGTTTTTTGCTGTCCTAAAACACCCCTTGAATTCCTTTTTTTAATCATTTTTATTTATTAATAATTGATGTATATAGTTATTATAATTTCTATTATTTATCTCTTTAATAGTAATACGGATTATTAATATTTTCTATTTTTTAGTGAAATATTTATTTAATAAAGAAGTTTAAAAATAAAAATTACTGTTGCCAGTAATTCTTATTTATTAATGATTATTCGTTTGGTAATAAAGCATTACTATAGTAGTTAATGAACTTTGGATCCATACCTAATGCTGCTAAATAAGCACCAACTTTAATGTTGTTCTTATCTTTTCTAAATAGATGTCAAATATGCATTGCTTCTTCATCACTAAAACCTTTTTCCTTTAAGAATTTTAGAATTGGTTTCTTAAAGACTTTATCAAAGTTTGCTTGATAAACAATGAAAGGAATGGCAATACAAATGACATAAAGCACAATTAAAGTTGGTAAGTAAACATTGGTGTATTGATATACTTCTGCCGCAGTTACCGCATCAGAAGGAGGAGCGAATAAAATGACTAAGGTGAAGCAGGTCATGATTAAACCAATTAAACCAACGATAAATCTTGTTCATCTACCTCCCTTCATTTTGAACTTACGAATGAAGTAATCATATTTCTTTAATGCAGTCATCTTTAAGTAGGAAGTAAATAACAAGATGTATGCAATTAGATAACATAGGGTTGCTAAGTTAACACAAATAGTGAAGGAGATATCACCATCAACAGAGGTGAAGTTTAGAATGGTGAATCAAGCAATACTTAAAAAGTATTGAAGAATTAAGATGTTGTAGTGAACATCGAGACGGTTAACTTTAGTAATTCCCTTTGGGAATCGCATATCAAGGAATGCACCGTGAACTCCAGTAGATGGTTCAATAATGATGGCATTGGTTTGACCCATTGCTCCCATTAAGGTTAAGAAGGCAAGGAATTTAAATGCACCTTGAGCTTCCGCATCCGAAATATTAAACGCATTCTTACCAATTAACATGTGGTAGAACGTTAAATAAATTCCGTTCGAAAGGGTAAATCCAGTTGGATTACCTTTATAAAGGACAGTTCCATTGACGTTAACAATTAACACAATAGCAACTGAACCTAGAATACAGAACACGATCATGATAACAACAATGATCATTGCTCCGATTGGGTAGTTTCTTGCTGGATTTTTCATCCGCCGAATTGTTGAAGCAGATTGTTCAATTCCAGTATAACTAATAATGAAACTACCAAAAATTACGAATTGAGAAACATTGGTCATTGCATTGTTACTCATTTGGGGAACAATGGCTTGACCACCATTTCATCCTGCTACCATATCACCAACTGCGTGGCCAGTGCTATATCCTCAAAAACCAAAGACAATTAGCACAATTCCAGGGATGATTACTCCGAATGGTAAACTAAACCGGGAGAATCAAACGCTGAATTTTAAACCACCTAGGTTTAAGGCAGTTAGTACAGTAATGATTAAAAGCATTACTGCTCATTTTATTCCTTCGTGGTTAAGTAGGGTGGCATTGATTGCAGCCGTGGTGGTAATTCCATGTGCTAAACATCACGCTGTGCTAAAAAAGTCCCCTTGCCCTGCCATGTAGAACATTCCACTTACCATGAAGTCCAAGAATACGTAAAGGACTATCGTGATTTGGAATCATTGGAAGAAAATTGCTACTCATCCTCAGCGTTTTCCTAGCATCATCATGGATCAGTTATACAATCCACCTAATTGTGATCATTGTTTAACTGTTGCCATTTCTGCTGCACAGATTGCCGTTGGAATAAATCACAAGATACCCCCAATAATCAATCATAGAATCGTATTGAATCCACTTGAAGCAAACGATGGATAGAATACAAGGTTCATGATTGCAGCTCCTGTTAAAGCAACAAAGCCAAAAAGTCCCATGACCTTGGTGGCCTTGATTTCCTTTTTGTCCTCCATTTCTTTAACAGCTTTACCTTTTTTTGCCGTGAGCATAAATAATTAATATCTTAAATTTAAACAAAAATCATTATATTTTTTTTGCTGGTATAATTGAAACATTTTTAATCTATTATTAAATAAGGGATAAAAAAGCAATTTTAATGAATCAAAATGACTAAATACATTAAGGAAATATCTTTAATATATTGGGTAAAACTAGAAAGTGTTCTAAAAAGTTTTTAAAAAATTTTTTTAAATTATCTTTGGAAAAATCGAGATTTCTAAGGGATAAATTAAAAATTAATTAAATTTTTTTAAAATAAATGTATTTTTTTATTTTTTTGGTTTATAGTATAGATGTACAAGAAAAAAAGGAGTAAATAAAAATGTCAAAAATGACAGAAGAACAACGTACTGCTAAGTTACAAACAATGTGACCAGAACCATTCCAAACATCTGATGACTATAGAAACATGGTTCTTCAATTAGCAGAACCTGCAATGAAATTACTTCCAAAGAACCCTAAAGAAGACCGTGCATGATTAGGAACAAACCCTAAGTTGACGATCGACTTCGTAAAGGTTCACGAAGTAACATGTCCAGAACAAGGTCAACCATATGACCAAGTAATGAACGAAGTATATGAACTATTCCAAGGTATGCCAAACACTGGTAGTGCCCTAGCAATGTTCAACGTTATTCCACAAGCAAACAAGATTGCTATTCCTGCAGCTATGTTTACCTGCATTTTCAACCCTAACCTAATTGAAGGTGAATATGCATGAAACGTACACCGCACAGAACTAGAATGTGGAGCTATGTTAGGTGACATGGCATGAGAAGACGGAACAAAGTCTGGTTGTGTTTTCTCATGAGGTGGTGAAGCCGGATGAACATACGCTATTCAATATGGTAAGACACGTGTTCTACGTGATTCCATGAAGAAGGGTATTTTCAACACGCCATGTAAGGTAATTGCATCTAAGGTTGCACAATTCTCCAAGCAACACTCTGTTGTTTGAGCAGGTATTGGTACTGACAACTTGATCGAAATTCCAGTTGACGAAAACAACCGGATGAACATGACTGTTCTTGAATCAGTTCTAAAAGAACTACACGAAAAGGACATTCCTGTTGCAGCAATCATTTGTACTGAAGGTACAACTGACGCTAACGCATTCGACCCAATTAAGCCAGTATATGACTTACTTCAAAAATATCCTAACAACCCAGCTAAGTATGGTAAGGCTGTTCTACACGCTGATGCTGTAATCGGATTCTCTTGAATTGCATTCAAAGGATACGACTGAGACACCAACCCACTAGGATTCTCTGCTGAATCCCTACCTATTATTAAGGAACAATACGCAAGAATCGAACAAGTTAAGTACTGTGACTCTTATGTAACAGACTTCCACAAGTCCGGATTCTGTCCATACCCAGCAACTTCCTTCAACTACAAGAGCCGTGAAGAATTCGAAGGATTGATGAGCTACGCTAAGGAAACTTCCAGTATCGCTGCTGGTAAGTACACCTACTTACAAGAACGTTCCCCATACAACCCAATGAACTACACGCTAGAAAGTTCTCGTACCGCAATTGGTGCAGTTTCTGCATGAGCAACTCTAAAGTACTTCGGTAAAGAAGGCTTCCAACTATTAAACGGTTGAGAACTAGAACGTCACCTATGAATCCGTCACTTCATTGAATCCCACAAGGAAATTAACGCAGTTGTATGTAACCCAACCAACCACGGTTGAGTAACACTATACCGTGTATACGACAACACAGTTAAGAACCCTCAAGAAGAATTCGATAAAGAAATGAGAGATCCAGAATACCGTGACACTCTAATTAAGCACAACAAGTTTGTCAAGGCTGTTGGTGAAAAGCTATGAGTTTGATTCCGGTCTGGTAAGACAATCAATGGTCGTTACACACCATATGGTTCTTACACCACTGGTTACAAACAAGCTGACTACAACGAAGACTGAACTGACTCTGAAGCAGTTATTTCTGCTCTAAAGATTTACCCAATGCAAGTACACAGCACCGACGAAACATTCGCATGAGTTCTAAAGTGCGTAAGACTAGCAATGGATGAAGTTCTAAAAGAAGGATACAGCCAATACTAATTGTTGGCCCCTCTCTAGTCTAGTTTTTAAAATAACCAATAATTTATTTACCTAGGAAATAAATAAATACAAGAAGCAAGTGAATGGTCGCAAGATCATTTGCTTGTTTCTTTTTTTATTCCTTTTTATTGCTTAAAATTCAGTAAAAAAATGTATTTTGATTTTTTTAAAAAAATAAAAATTTTCTTAAAAATATAGTTTAATTATTATGTACATAATAAACATAAAAATAGGAGAAATTTATGAGTAAATTGACACGAGAAGAACGTGCTCAAAGAGCAAAAAAGTTCTTCCCAGACGCTTATGCTGACAGTAATGATTTAAGAAGTTTGATTGAAGGTACGATTGACCCAATTTATGACATGCTTCCTAAGAATCACCGGTTAGACCGGGCATGAATTGGTAATAATCCACATCTAACAATTGATTACAGCACTGTAAGAGACATTACAATGCCTTTAAAATCAGAAGGTGAACGTAAAGTTTTAAGTGATGTAATGAAGATTTTTAACGGTTTGCAATTTAATGGAAGTTGTATGATTGCACCAAATGTATATCCACAACCAAACCGCGTTACATATTTTTCCTCAATTTTTTCCAATGTATTTTGCCCAAATATTCTTGATGGTGAATCAGCTTGAAACACTCAACGTGCTGAACTAGAAGCTAGTTCAATGCTTGCTGACTTATTTGGATGAACTCCAACGAAAGCTGGATGCATTTTCACCTATGGTGGTGAAGGTGGTTGAGAATATGCAATTAAATACGCTTTAACACGTGTATTGAAAAATTCTCGTTATACCGGTATTAGAGAAGATGCAAAAGTAATTTGCTCTCAACAAGCACAATTTTCTAAATTATGTTCCGTTGACTGAAATGGTCTTGGTCTAGATAATTTAATTCAAATTCCAACGAATGATGCAAACGAAATGGATCTAGACAAACTAGAAAATGTTCTAAAAGATTTACATGAAAAAGAAATTCCAGTTGCTGCTATTGTATGTACTGAAGGTACAACTGATGCAAATGCTTTTGATGATATTTTAGGAGTTAAGAATTTACTTGACCGGTTCCCAAACCCAGCAAAATATGGTAAGACGCTAATTTATGCTGATGCCGTAGTTGGATTTGCTTGAACTGCATTCAACAAATATGATTATGAAACAAACCCATTAGGATTTGCAACTAAGACATTAATGAGCATTAAGAAACTTGCTGATCGCGTTGCTCGAATTAAATATGCTGATTGTGCAGCTGCTGACTTCCACAAGTCTGGTTATTGTCCATATGCGGCTACCGCATTTTGCTACCAAAACCGGGCTGAATTTGAATCTTTGATGACGCGTGTTCATAATGGTGGTAACGGGGACGAAGAAGCAACATATGCTTATTTACAAAACCGTTCCCCATACAATCCAATGGATTACACACTAGAATCCAGTCGTTCTGCCCAAGGATCGATTTGTTCTTGAGCTACTTTAAAATACTTCGGAGCAGAAGGTTTCCAATTAATTAATGGTGTTCAACTAGAACGTCATGAATTACTTCGTGGAAAGATTGCTGAATCCGTCAACATGGTTTGTGTAAACCCTAAGAATGCTGGTGATGTAACATTATTTAGAATTTACGGTAAAGGTGTATACAACCCAACTACTGAATACGAAAAAGAATTAAGTGATCCAAAGTATTTACCTACTTTAAAACAACACAATGAATTCATTCGTAAAGTTGGTGACACACTATGAGACTGATACAAGACTGGTAAGATTGTTCAAGGTCGTTACACACCTTATATTACTTACACAACTGGCTTTAGAAAAACCGCTTATAATGAAGATGGTTCTGATAAAGATGCAGTTATTTTTGCACTAAAGATTTACCCTCTAAATATCAACGTAACTGACGAAGACATGGATTGAATTCTACAAATCGTTAAGTTAGCTGCTAAATACGTAATTAGTGAAGAAGAAAAAGCCGCTCAATAATTTGCTTTTTTTCTAATTTGTGGCTTTATTTGATATAAAATAAAGCATATTTTAAGATTCCTTTTTTGTTTTAATAATGGATAAAGTTGTTAAACAAGCTAAAGTCGTCAAGCACTTTAAAACTGGCACGGAAATTAGTCTAGGTGCCTTCCTTGCGATGACGGCTTCCATGGTTCTAACAGTTTATGAATATCCTACCTTCGCTGAAGGTGGATGATCATGTGTCCTATTCTTAATGGTCAGTGGTATTTGTTACTTCTTGCCTGTTGCTATTGCCGCTGCTGAAATGGGTACTGTTCGAAAATGGTCAAAAGACGGTGTCTACGTCTGGATTAAAAACACGATGGGACGCCGCTGAGGTTGATACGCAATTTTCTGCCAATGATCAGGTATTACGATTGCCTTCCTAGGTATGTTATACTTCGTCATTAGTGGTCTTGGTTTCATTTTTGCTGGAACTCAAGGATTCAACGTATTAACTGAACAAGTTGGAGATACTAGCATCTTTACAACAGCTATCGGTCAACAATCTGGTGCTGTTAATAATACCGTTGGTGTTGTATCTCTAGCTCAACCAATTGTAGTTATTTCTGGTACTAACTGAGCTCCAGCATTAGTTGGTTCTAGTGCTATTAATCACTCTGTATTAACACAATTACAAGCTCACTATGGTACTTCTGATGGTAAATGAATTCAAATTGCTGCAAATGGTGATGTTGCTTCTTCTTACGTTCCATTCTACGTAATGAGTGATGGTCACTGAGTAGTTGACCAACAATACCTACCATACGTATTTGCTAATGGTGCATATTCTAACATTGAATTTAGTAACTATCAATTAAACGGTATTGGTGTTAAAGCTGGTGGAGACAACTCCGTTTCCCTAGCTCAACTAGCTGCTACTCCACTAGTTGGTGGTTCTACTGCTAACGAACAAGCTATGTACGAATCTGGCTGCATTTTCGGAACCGCTTGTTTAATTCTAGTTGTATGAACTTGTGCTGCTCACTTCGGTGTTAAATGAATCGCTGAAAACGCTCGTGTTGGTTTCTGAGGCGGAATCGCTTGCCCAACCCTAATTCTAGTTATCATGGGATTTGTTTACATTGGACGTGACCTAGGTAGCCCAGACGAATTAATTCGTAACATTCCATGAGAAAACCTAACAGGTGGCACTACAGTTCCAGCTGCAGGTTCTATGTTCACTCGTGGTGGTAGTGGTGCTACTGCATTAATTACCTTCACAGCTATCGCAGTTGCTTTCGCAGGACCAGAAGGTTCTGGTAACGTTGCTTACTCTCTACACAACGTTGAAAGAAACTACCCAATCGCTGTTATTGGTTTAATGTTTATGTCCATTTCCTTCTCTATGTGCGGTGGATTATTCATCGCTCTAGGTACTACTGGTGCTATTAACGGAACTGGTGGTATTTCCGTAACCTTCATTAAGTTCTTCCTAATTTCTGACCCAGGAATGAGTGTTCCAATGGCAGAAACTGCAACACGGATTATCATGGTATTCATCTGCTGAGGTATTCTTGCCCAAGTAGGTGCATGAATTGTTGGTCCATCTGCTGGTATGTCCTATGCAGCTGGTCAAAAGATTATTCCATCCGTATTTGCAAAGAGAAACCGTTGAGGAATTGCATGAGTTATCGTTTGAACTCAACTAGGTCTAGTTCTTCTATGAGAATTCATTATGACTATCATTCTAGGTGGTGTTGCTGGTGTACCTGGCTCCTTCGATGCCGGTCTACAATCATTCAACATGGTATACCTATTAGTCTACATCTTAATGTTTATCGGTGATAGTTTACTATGAACCAAAGCTCCACACTTACCAAGAGCATTCTCTATTAAGAACAAGAACTTTGCTATTTTCTTAAACGCAATCGGTGTAGGAATCATGGTTCTTGCATGATGCTGTTCATGAATCGACCAAATCGGTCCAGGTACTGCACAAATTTGATTCCCAACCATCTTCTGCATTATGTTCTTCGACTACTGTGTTGGTATTATTTCTTACGAATGATACCGTGCATACAGCTTAAAGAAACTATGCGAAAAGTACGGTTTCAACGTTCACGATTATCCAGAAGAAACCAAGAGTCTAGCTCGCAAGTTATTTATGCTAAAGTTAACTGAAGAAAACGTTCCTGAAATTAACGAATACTTCAAAGATCCTGAATTAAAGGACGCAACTCCAGAAGAACTAGAAGAAGAAAGACAACTACGTGCTGCTCAAAAAGCAAACAAGGGTAAAAAAGTAGCAGTTGCTGCTTAATTTCCTTGGTAGTAATCTAACTTTTTCAAAATCACATATATTAATCAATAAAAAATAAAAATGGTTTAAAGCCATTTTTATTTTTTTTGTATTAAAATTTATACAAATTAAAAGGATTTTATGAATAAAGAAATGCAAAAAGGTGAAGCGTTTATTAGCGAACTAGAACAACGCGATATCATTCAAAATATTACTAACCGTGATAAAGTAGTAAATGCTTTAAACAATAACCGTTATTTATATGTGGGATTTGATCCTAGTGCTGAATCACTTCATTTAGGTAACTATGTTGTCATTAATGTTCTTTCATTATGCAAGAAATACGCCATTAATTTCATTCCAATTATTGGGGGAATTACAGGGCAAATTGGAGACCCATCCGGAAAAAAGGCCGAACGGAAATTAATTGATGTTGCTACCGTTAAACATAACGTTGAATGTATTAAGAAACAAATTGCTAAATTACTTGATGTTGATTTAATTGTTAACAACTTAGACTTTTATAAAAATAGTACCATTATTGATTTCTTGCGTGAATCAGGTAAGTATGTCAATGTTTCATACTTGTTAAACAAGGAAATCATTAAGAATAGATTAGAATCAGGAATTTCCTTTACCGAATTTTCTTACAGTATTTTGCAAGCTACTGACTGATACCACTTGCACCATGACTATAATGTTGACGTGCAAATGGGGGGTAGTGACCAATGAGGAAATATTACCATTGGGATTGATTTCATTAACAAGAAAGATGAAATTCCCGAAGCCGATTCCCCACTAGGGGGCTTAACCTTAAAACTATTATTAAAGTCAGATGGAACAAAATTTGGGAAGAGTGAAAAGGGAGCTATTTATTTAAGCGATAAATTAGTTTCTCCATATACCATGTATCAATTCTTAATTAACCAAACTGATGCTGATTCCCAACGGTTATTAAATTACTTGACTGATTATAGTGTTGAAGAAATTAAACAAATTGTTGAAAAAGCTAAAGAAGATCCAGCTGCTAGATATGCCCAAAATAAATTAGCTGAAAACATTGTTACTAGAGTGCATGGACAACCAGTTTATGCAAAGGTAAAGAATTTATCCAGTATGATTTTTGGCACAAATGCTAATGAATTAACTGTAGAAGATATTAACTTGATTAAGCATGATTTTCCAATCGTAGGATGTGCTTTTGTTGACAACGAAAAAATTGTTGATTTACTAACAAAAGCAAATATCTTTAAATCCAAGAGTGAACTACGTACGTTAATTAAACAAGGTGGTTTACGAATTGGTGGTCAAAAAATTGCGGATGAAAATGCCGTGTTGACTAAACAAAATACCATTGACAATAAATATCTAATTGTTCAAAAAGGTAAAAAGGATATTTACATTCTTGAAAACGTTGCTTAACTAACAATTGAATAGATAAATCTACGGTTAAAAGCCGTAGATTTTTTTGTATAAATGCATGTAAAATGTATCTTATCTATTCAAGATTTAATTATTTATTGTGTAAAATTATATATATAGAATTATAGGATTTCTAAAATGACAAAAGAAGAAATTAAAAATACTTTAAACATTCCGCATTCTGATTTTGCAATGACTGTTAATCCAGTAGTGTCTGAACCAGCAATGCATGAATGATGAATTGCTCATGATATCTACAATAAAGTCCAAAAGAAGCATCAAAACAACACTCAAAAAATCTTACATGATGGTCCACCATATGCGAATGGTAAATTGCACCTTGGTCATGCGATGAACAAAGTGCTAAAGGACATGATTGTGCGTTTATGATCCATGCAAGGTTATTACTCTCCATACGTAATGGGATGAGACGTGCATGGTTTACCAATTGAACATGCTTTAATTAAATTGGGAATTAACACTGATCCAAAATTAACCATTGTGCAAAAGCGGGATAACTGCTTTAAGTTTGCAATGATGAACTTATTAATCCAAAAAGAACAATTTAAATCCTTTGGTATTTTCACGGACTACAATGTTTTTTACCGTACTTGTGATCACTATCTAGAATTTAAGCAACTACGGTTATTCAACGAAATGATTAAAGACAAACTAGCTTACAAATCATTAAAGCCAGTTTATTGATCTTGATCAAGTCAATCAGCATTAGCTGAAGATGAAATTGAATACCACGATGATCAATCAGATTCAATTTATGTTTCTTTCTTACTTGAAGGTGATAAATATCCTGCTACTTCCTTATTAATTTGAACCACTACTCCATGAACCATTCCTGCTAACTTAGCAGTGGCAGTAAACCCTAAATTTGATTATGATTGAATTGAAGTTAATGGAGCAAAATACATTGTCTTAGGTAGTAGAATTGAAGCATTAAAGAAAGCATTAAACTGAACTGATGTGAAGATTCTAAAAGAAAACATTAAAGGTACGGAACTAGATGGATTAAAGTATCACCACCCACTATATCCTGATTCCATTTTACCAGTAATTGAAGCTGACTATGTTTCAGCGGAAGATGGTACTGGTTTAGTACATAACGCCCCAGCATTCGGACTAGATGACTATAACGCTTGCAAGAAATATGGTATTGGTCCTGAATACTGCCCAATTGATAACAACGGTAAGTTTGACAAAACCGTCAAATCTCCGGAATTAGTTGGCATGTTCTATAAAGATGCTAACCCACTTGTTATTCAACGGCTAAAAGATAGTGGTCACTTATTATCTGCTACTACGTTTACGCACTCAGTTGCTTTTGACTGAAGAACCAAAAAGCCAGTTATTTATCGGGCAACAACTCAATGATTTGTTGATATCGATAAGATTCGCCAACAATTAGTTGATGTTATTAATGCCAAGGGCGAACATGCCATTAACTTTCCAAATGGAGAATGAGCCCAAAAGAATTTAACTTACATGGCTGCCCACCGGGGTGAATGATGTGTTTCGCGGCAACGTTATTGGGGTGTACCAATTGTGATTGTTTATGATGAAAACAATAACCCTGTTTTTGATTTTGATTTAAACAACCACATGATTGACTTAATTGAAAAAGCCGGTAATTGTAACATTTGATTTGCTGAACCAGTTGAATATTTCTTAACTGATAAGTATAAAAATGATGGTCATAAGTACCGCAAAGAAACTGACATCATGGATGTTTGATTTGACTCGGGTGCTTCACACGATATGTTTGAACACTTTGGTTGAAACTATCCTTGTGAACTTTACATTGAAGGAGTTGACCAATTTAGAGGTTGATTTAACTCCAGTACCATTACAGGAGTAGTATTACATAATTTAGCTCCATTCCACACCTTAATTTCCCACGGTTTCATTCTTGATGAAAAGGGTGAAAAGATGTCCAAATCTTTAGGTAATGGAATTGACCCTGAAGTAATTGCTAAAAAGTATGGTACCGATATTTTCCGCTTATGAGTTGCTTCTGCATCCTGAATGGGTGACATTGCCATTGGGGAAAATATCATGAAGCAAGTTGCTGAATATTACCGTAAGATTCGTAACACTTTATTTAAATATTCAATTAGTAACTTGTATGATTTTGATCCAAGCAAAGACATGCAAAAAGAACTTGCATTAGCTGACAAGTTCATCATTAACACGGTTCATGACGAACTAAGCAAGATTGTTGATTGAAATGACAAGTACAATTTTGTTGATATGGTTAAGTCAACCATTAACTTAGTTAACAATTTAAGTAACTGATACTTCGACATCATTAAAGACCCACTTTATTGTGATAAGAAAGATAGTATCAGAAGAAAGCAAATTCAAACTACTTTATACTTATTATTAAAGAATTACATGATTGCATTGGCTCCATTCTTACCTCACACCTGTGAAGAACTATATCAAGTTGGTAAGAAGATGTTTGGTTGACAAGAAGAATCAATCTTCTTATATGATTACATTACTCATGAACAACTAGATAAAGAATTACCAGATAAAGTTGACATGAAGTTATTTGAACAATTCTTTAAGGTAAAAGATGAAGTATATGCTGAACTTGAAACTTTAAGAAATAACAAGACCATTAACAAGAATACGGAAGCAGTTGTTGTTTTACCTGAAAGTGAACTAACCAAATTAGTTCCAGTAACCACTTTAAAAACTTGATTAAATGTCGCAGATGTTACTTTAGGTGAAAAATTAAGTACTGCCAAAGCTGAAGGTTATAAACCTTGTGACCGGTGCTGATTATACTTCAAAGAACTTAACCAAGATAACCTATGCGAACGGTGTGCAAACGCCATTAAACAATAATTTTCTTCTTTAAAATAAATAAAAAATATGCATTGCTAAAAAATGCATATTTTTTTATCTTCTTTTCTTTTTTATTTCTTTTAATATCCGTTAAAATAAGAATATATGAATAAAAAAGTAAAGGAGAAAACAAATAAATCCTTTTTAAAGAAGGCTAACTTCCAGAAGCACAAAACTATTCGCAAGAAAGTTAACAAAAAAGTCGGAATCCTAGGGGGGATTGCGTTCATCATTTCTGCCATCATTGGGGTTGGAATCTTCTTCAAGAATGGACAAATTTTAGACTACAACTTAGGAAATTTCACCCTGTCAATTATTGCGTGATTGTTTGCTAGTTGTTCAGTCATGGCATTAGGTTTAGCATTGCTTGTAATTGCAGCTAAATCTAGTTCCGAATTAGGGATTTTGCAGTGAGCAAAAGACTTCTTAGATCCAACGTTATTTGAAGCCATTAAGTGCTATTTCTTATTCATTTACGTGCCATTAATTATTTGTGGGGATTCCTATTATTTTATTCAAGCATTGCAACAAGCTTTTCCAATGTGAAAAACGCACTGGTATATTGCGTGAATCATGTCCATCAGTGCGATTACTTACTTTAGCGTAGTTAATACGTTAAAACCCCGGATGGTTGTTATTCACAGTTACCTTGCTTTTTACATCAAATTAATTCCAATTGTTTTCTTTGGATTAATTGCCATTATCTTACTGGGAATGAATTATGACAAAGTTGCTAGTTCATCCCAACAACTTTATTCCTTAAGTGCTAGTGGGTTCATGAAGCCAAACTCGGGGAATATTAATAGTTATTTGTATACTAACCCCATGTTAATGTATGGACCCGAAATTGGCTTCTTCCTTTCCTTACCAGCCATGTTCTTTGCTTATGATGGCTTTTATTATGTAACTAGTATTAAAAGTCAATTAAAAGATCCAAAAAAGTGTCCCAACATTGTTGTCTTAGGAATTTTATGTGTCGTCATTATTTCCATTCTAATTACTATTTCCTTACTATTAAGTACTGATGTGCATGATGGTAATCGCGGTACGTTGTTAGGAATTAAATACTTATCATCAAATCATGCTTGAGTGGGGGTTAATAGCTTTTTAAATATTTGTATTTGCATTGGGTGTTTAGGAATTATTTCGGGTTCAGTTAATTTTAGCACCAGTTTATATAAAGAAATCTTTAGGATTGGTGAATTACCTTTTGCTAATTGAATTCAACGCAAAACTAAATGATCAGTTAATAAAATTGTTTATCTTTATTTATTTGGTTACATTGGCATCTTTTTTAGCACTTTAAGTATTATTGGTACCTTTGGTTTTTTAAATCTTTATAGTTATAACTTTGGTATTACTAGAGATGCTCGAATTAATTTACTTTATTCTTTTATTAACGTTATTACTAACTGAGAATCATTATTTACGTTCTTTACCTTTGTGTTTATTATTGGCGGTAGTTGGCTAGCATTAAAACGCAAACGAATTATCTTTAATAAAAAAATTAGTAAACATTTGTTTTTAATTGAAACCATCATTGCGTTTGTGGTCATTAGTTGTGCGGTTGGATTTAGCATGATTCATGCCATGGGGAATTTAATTTATTGTGCATCTGTGTCTTACTTTGTTAACAGTAATGTTGCATTTTATGCCATGGCAAATTTAAATGGTACTTCTATTACCTTAAGTAATAACCTTACTTATACCTTAGTATTACATGCTCACAGTTTAAGTTGACTAACTAGTAAAGGCCAAACATTAAGTGCTAATACCCAAATTGTGATTAAAAGCATTAGTGTTAATCATGATAATGCTAATCCCTATTTATTTAGTTTAATTGCTTCGAATAATAGTTGAGTAGGAGTAAGCATTAATTCCTCACTAATTACTAACTTTAGTTTGTATAATTCTTACATTTTGCACGGTCCAGATAGTGTTTTTACGGTGTTACACCAAGACTTTATTGCTCAAGCCATGAACTTTGCAATCTTGTTATTTATCTTATCTTCTTGCACCTTATATAGTGTAATAAATGCCAAGAACCGCAAAAAAAATTCTTGGTTTAGCACCAAGAATAATATCTTTTATAATCCTGAATTAGTTGTTCATTATTAAGCTTCATAAATAAGCTCATTTTTAATGGAGCTTATTTTTTTTGTCTCATCATCGATGTCTAAAATAACGCAACTAAATTGGTATTTACCTTCCCCCGCATTGATATACATGCGATCGGTAAGTCCCTTATAAAAATCAAGGATTGGCTTTGGCAACGCTCCAATGATGCTATCTTTTGCTCCCGTCATCCCTACTTCGGTAATGAATGCAGTTCCTAAATCTGAGATTTGTGCATCATTAGTTTGCACATGCGTATGCGTACCTAAAATGGCACTTACTTGCCCATCAAACATGTGAAAAAACGCTGCTTTTTCGGCGGTAGTTTCAGCGTGAAAGTCAACAATGTGCAGATCTGCATCATCATTATCTTTTAATTCTTGTAAGAAATTCATAAAAAAGATAAAGGGGGATAAACTCACAAATCGTTTGCCAGTTACAGTCATGCCCATTAAATTAGTAATGCGAATTTTTAAGTTATTTTTTACTACTAATTTACTACTTAATGCGTAATCATCTGGCACATTTAATGTCACATTCCCAGGGCGAATAATGTTACTTTTATTTAAAAAGATTTGGTAAATTTCATTGTTATCTCACGTATGATTGCCCATCGTAAAAAAATCAATTCCATCTTGAGTTAACTCTTCATAATGAGCTAAACTCAATCCTTTACCATTAGTGGTATTTTCCGCGTTGGCAATCACATAGTCAATGTGATATTTTTCTTTTAGTTTGGGAATCACATCATGACATGCTCTTCGTCCCACATGTCCAAAGATATCCCCAATAAACAAAATTTTCATTTAGATAATTTCACTTTCTGTCATGATTAGATCTAATGGCACATCATTAATATCAGCAATAAAATTAAAACACTTCGTAATTGCAAAAGCAAATCCAATTTTGATGGCATTTGTTTTTTTAAGGTATTTGTCATAATACCCATATCCTTTGCCAATCCGATCTTTATGCAAATTAAAACCAGTCACGGGAATGATGATTACTTGTAAGTCAATTGGTTTAATTCAATCATGACTAATTGGTTGTTTAATTCCTTTAATAATACAATAAGCATAATCCAAGTTAATAATTTTACTAAATTGCATTTCATTGTTAACAACATTAGTAATGACTGGTAAATAAACTTCATAGTGATTAGTTAGTAAATATTTAATTAATGACATCGTATTTACTTCTGATTTTAAACTAACATAAATCCCAATTTTTTTCAAATTTGGATGTATGTTTAATCACGCAATAAATTTTGCATTAATTGCTTGTGATCAAGTTGCTTTCGAACTTGCACTAATGTTTTTTACTCGTTGCAAATTAAAAATGCGTCATAGTTCTTTATTAGTCATTATTAGTTAAGCACGCGTTTAATGGCTTTATGGTATTTAGCTAACGTCTTAATGCCTTTTGCTTTGCTGTTATCAAATAAAACTTTGATGGTATCTTTAGTAACATCAAGCACTTTGCCTTCACCAAACACCGTGTGAATAATATGGTCTCCCACTTTAAAATCATAGGTTGGTTCGTTATACATGGCACTTACATCCACTTTCTTTTTGGAATCATACCAACCTAAATCTTCTTTGTGTAGTGCATGATAAAGTTCTTGATCATATTCAAATAGATCATCATCCTTGTGCTTTTCAATTGGTTTTAAGAAGCGACTTGGGGTGCGTTCTTCATGGGTCGTCATGCTCATTTCACTATTCATGGAGACATATAATTGCTTTTTAGCTCTGGTCATGGCGACATAAGCAATCCGCCGTTCTTCTTCAATCCCTCCCTCTTCTTCTTGGGCTTTATAGTTCGGGAAGTTATCATCAGTAAAGTTTGACAAAAATACGTAATCAAATTCCAAGCCTTTAGCTTGGTGCACAGTCATTAATAAAACTTTATCTTCTTCACTTTCTTTTTGGGTTTCTTCTAAACTATACAATGCCACATCTTGTAAATAAGCATCCAAGGATGGTTTTTCATCTTTGGTATGTTCTTCATATGATGCAATTGCTTCTTTTAATTCTTCGACGTTTTCTTCTTTTTCTGATTGGTCTTCAGCAATTAAATACGATTTATATTGCGTAGTAGTGTAAACTTTATCAAATAATTCAACTAACGTATGGTCCTTTTGGTATTGGCGTAAGTCCATGATCATGTTATAGAAATTAACACAAGCAAGTTTCGCCATGTCACTTAATGCTTCAATATTTTTCGCATCTTTAAAAGCATCTAATAATGAAACGTTATTTTTAAAACTATATTGGTTTAATTGATCAATGGTAGCAGTTGTAATCTTTCTTCTGGGGATGTTTGCAATCCGCTTTAAACTTAAAACATCGCCATTGTTAATTACTTTTAGATAAGCTAGTAAATCTTTAATTTCCTTGCGTTCATAGAATTTAAAGCCCCCTACTACTTTATAAACAATATTCCGACTAATAAACGCTTGTTCAATGCTTCTTGATAAATGCTTAGCTCGATAAAGCACACAAATATCTTTGGGATTAATTCCTGGTTCTTTTAATAAGTGTTCAACTTTGCGTGCAATTCACTCCCCTTCTTCTAGTGAACTAATGGCTTGGTAAATAATTAACTTATTGCCTTCTTCGTTTTTGGTAAATAAATCTTTTTTGAACCGGTCAGGATTTTCTTTAATTAACAAGTTAGCAGCTTGCAAAATCTTGGAAGTACTACGATAATTTTGTTCCAAAATGATTAATTTCATATTGGGAAATTTACTTAATAAATCATGAAATAATTGACTGCTTGCTCCGCGCCAGGAATAAATAGTTTGGTCCGGATCACCAACAATGAATAAATCATGATTATCATTTAACAATAGTAAGATTAATTGGTATTGAATGTCATTAATATCTTGCGATTCATCAACCATGATGTAATCAAACATGTTGCGTCATTTTGTTCTCGCATCGGGATAAGTAGCAAGAATTTTGTAAGCAAGTAATAATAAATCTTGAAAGTCTACTTCGTTTAAAGCAACGCATTCTTGTAAATAAGTAACATAAACACTATAAGCAATCCTAAGGGCATCTAACGTGATAAAACCATAATGAGTGTGTTCATTTAACACATCATCAAGCGTGTCTTCGTTATATCCTTTACTTTTTCAAACTTCAATTAAATAAACCATTTTGCGTAATGGCAAATCTTTGGTCGCAATCCCTTTTTCCTTATAAATTTCTTTTAGTAAGGAAGTTTGGGATTCTTCATCCAAGATATTAAAGTTCTTATTGCGACCAAGTCTGGTAATTTCACTACGCAAGATGCGCACACATAAAGAGTGAAAAGTACAGATATAGTCAAGATCAGATTGGTGAATGGCTTCTTTAATTCTACTTCGCATTTCATGAGCAGCTTTATTAGTAAATGTGACAGCTAGAATGCGTTTTGGTAATAACCCAAATGTTTGCACCACGTAAATAAAGCGACACGTTAAAACGTGAGTTTTTCCCGTGCCTGCCCCCGCAATCACCGCCACTGGTCCTAATTCCGCACTCACAGCTTGTTGTTGTTGTTCATTTAAATGACTAAATCAATTATTTTCCATGTTTCTTATCCTTCTTTTCACTATCCTTGATTAAAATTTCTAATTCCTTTTGGTTAACTTCCCCTGGAAGTACATTGGCATGTACTTTCTTTGGATCAATCTTGACATCTTTCTTTGCTTGATTAATTTCAGTTTGCAATTGCTTAATATAAACTACCGTGGTATGACTAGCATCATCTTGAATGTTCATTTTGTGACTACTAAAAAACATCCAGATGATAATAATAAAGTCGATTAAACCAATCACGCTAAATAAGAACACAAAGAAATATACGGCATTAAATGACTTAAAACCATTGGTGTTGGAACTTTGAATATATGTAACATTAAAGTTAGCAGCTTTTGCTCCTAATCCTAAACACACAAATCCATAAATAATTAAAGCAATTGCCATGAGCATTCATAAAAAGAATTCTTTTCTAATTAATGCTCATAAAAAATATCAATAATTATTTTGGTGCGTTAAACTAATGGTAGTAATTTGGCAAATTGCTTTCCCTAAGGTGCGACCTTTAGTTCACCACGGAATTAACACAAACCAAAAGAAGCACACTAAAAAAATTTCTCACGTATATAAGCAATACTTTCACCCCGCAAAGAATTGACTGGTGATTTCATGACTATATAAACTAATATCTTTGCCAAACATCATCGGAATAAATTGTGCATAACTTACATTATTATTTGTTAGTGCAGGTACTCCGTGGTAAAAAATCGCTGCTCCGGTAAAAAATAAAAAGAAAAACAACACCACTAAATCAATAAAACGGGCAGCAATTCTAATCCATGCGGAGGCAATTAAATGCCTTGTTAATGGTTCATTATTAACTGGTTTATTTTCTAAAATATAATGCTTTTTTTCCATCGTTCTTATTTATACATGCATTAATATAATATAAGCAAATTATCATATATAATAATAACAAATATCAAAGTGTACTTTTAGTGGTTAGCAAGTCTAATGTAAATTAGCACCACCTAGACACAGTGGAAATAAGGAGAAAGAATGTTTGCAATTTTTACCACTGGTAACAAGCAATATAAAGTGCAACCAAATGATGTAATTTATGTTGATAAATTACCAAACAAAGAAAACGAAGAAATTAAGTTTGACCACGTTTTAATGGTTGATGATAAAATTGGCACTCCATTTGTTGCCAACGCAACAGTTGTGTGCGAAGTCATCAAACATGGAAAACAAAAAAAGATTCACCTATACAAATTTAAAAGCCAAAAACACCACTTACGAAGACAAGGTCACCGACAACAATACACGAAATTATTAGTTAAAGCAATTAATTTATAATCATCATGATTTTCATTAAGCATACAGCTTTTACCATTGTGGTAAAGGGACATGAACTACTTACTGATGATAAATTCGGACTTGTGTGCTGTGCAGTTAGTGCAATCACTAATTGTGCGATTAATTGTTTTGCTAAACATGCCATTCATGTAACCAAAAAAGTTGGATATCTATTAGTACATTTAAATGTAAAAACATTTACCAACCAAATTAAATGGCAAATGCTATTAAAACAATTATATGTACTTTATGTAACATATCCGCACATTATTAAATGAAAGGGAAAAATTTCATGGAAAAACTAACATATATTGTTGATCTTCAAGAATTCGCTAGTAAAAAAGGGGTTGGTTCTACTAAGAACGGTAGAGATTCCAATCCGCAATTTTTAGGCCAAAAATTAAGTGATGGTGAACTAACAAAAGCCGGACAAATTATTTATCGTCAACGCGGTAACAAAATTTATCCTGGTAAAAATGTGGGTCAAGGTAAAGACTACACTTTATACGCTTTAATTGACGGAACTGTTAAATACAGCAAGTATAAAGGTAGCAAAACTATCGTTGAAGTAATTCCACATCAAGCGTAATTATCCAAAAAATGAAAAATACTGACAAAGTATTTTCCTAAAGTGAAATTTCAAGTGCAACGACTCTAAAAGGAGTTATTGCACTTTTTTTGTATAAAAAAAGTGGTAAAGTTAATTAATCATGGAATACGCACATTTAAGTCAAAGTGAAAGAGATTTAATTCAACATTTCTTC